>CAZSQE010000001.1:0-30982 GCA_964608905.1 uncultured bacterium
GGGGCGGCCAGCGCGGTGGTGAGTCCGGCGAGCCCGACGGTCTTGAGGAACTGCCGGCGGTCCGTCTGCGAGCGGTCGCTCATGGTTCCCTCCCGGATGGGTGCGGCGCATGCCTGTGCAGGGGGCGCCCCGCCCCCGCGGTCACGAACGGACCATAGCGCCGCGGCTCCGGCGGGTCCATAATCGGAGCATGCACCGCCGCCCCCCCACCCTGTCGCTCCTCCTCGCGCTGCTCCTGCCGGCGGTCGCGGCCGCCCAGGTCCCCGCCTACCTCACGCAGTGGGGCGGCTACGGCAGCGGCAGCGGGCAGTTCAACCACCCCGAGGGCGTCGCGGTGGACGCCGGCGGCACCGTCTTCGTCGCCGACAACCTGAACAACCGCGTCCAGGTCTTCACCAGCGGCGGCGTCTACATCACCCAGTGGGGCGGCTACGGCAGCGCCGCGGGGCAGCTGAGCGGCCCCTTCGGCGTGGCGGTGGACGGCCAGGGTCACGTCTTCGTGGCGGACACCTACAACCACCGCGTGCAGGTGTTCGGGAGCGGCGGGACCTGGATCGGCCAGTGGGGCGGCTTCGGCAGCGGTCCGGGGCAGTTCAACAAGCCCATGGGCGTGGCGGTGAGCGCCGCGGGCACCGTCTACGTCAGCGATTACCTGAACCACCGCGTGCAGGTCTTCCAGAGCGGCGCCTACATCGGCCAGTGGGGCGGCTACGGCGCGCAGGACGGGCGGTTCAACTGCCCGGCGGGCGTGGCCCTCGGCCCCGGCGGCGAGGTCTACGTCGCGGACCAGTTGAACCACCGCGTGCAGGTCTTCGACGCCGGCGGCGCGCTCCTGCGCACGTGGGGCGCGTACGGCACCGGCGACGGGCAGCTCAGCGGGCCGAGCGGCGTGGCCGTCGATGGGAACGGCCACGTCTACGTGGCCGACGGCTACAACGACCGCGTCCAGGTCTTCAGCGCCGACGGCACCTACCGCACGCAGTGGGGCGTGAGCGGCACCGGCAGCGGGCAGTTCGACCGGCCGCTCTTCCTCGCGCTGGACCCCAGCGACAACGTGTTCGTCGTGGACACCCGGAACCACCGCGTGCAGATGTTCGCCGCGGTCCCGGTGCCGGTGCGGTCCGCGAGCTGGGGCCGCATCAAGACGCTGTACCGGTGAGCCCGGCCCGGCCGTCCGGCCGGGTCGCGCGGGGCGCCGGAGCCGCCGGGGCGCGGGGATGCGCCGCGGCGCCCGGCCCGGGTACAATCGTGGGACGCCCATCCCGGCCGCCGACATCCTCGAGGAGCCCCCACGTGACCCGCCCCAGCCCGCTCTCGCTCGCCGCGGCCGCGCTCGCGGTCATCGCCCTGCCCGCCGCGCTCTTCGGCGGCCCCATCACCATCGGCCCCGGTCCCGCGCTCGGCACCGACCGCGCCGGCGTCACCTGGCACCAGGACTTCCAGGACTGGCTCCCGACCGACTGCCGCGCCCTCGACGAGGCCGGCACGGTGGACACGAAGTACCTGTACGGCGACGGCTACGACGACTCGCGCGACATCGTGGCGTTCTACCACCGCGAGGAGAGCGGCAACCTCTACTTCCGCGTGGACCTCTACGACCTCGCGCTGGGCGCCGAGCACGGCTACCTCGACCTCTACGTCGCCATCGACGCGGCGCCGGGCGGGCAGAGCTACCTGCCGGACTTCCTCGACTGCACGACCGACCGGCCGTGGGAGCTGTGCGTCAACGTCTACCAGTCGGGCACCACGTACGGCAGCGACTACCGGATCTACGACGCGTCCTGGGGCAACGTCACCGACGCCTACCTCGGCTCGTACTTCAACAGCCAGCTCGACGCGGTCGAGTTCGGCATCACCCGGCAGGCCCTGCTGAACGCCGGCTGGAACGGCAGCTCGCCGCTCACCTTCCAGGTGTTCACGGCGAAGGACGGCGGGACCTCGTCGTGCCCCGGGCACAGCAAGCTCACCGACGCCATCGAGGACCACGACCGAGGCTGCTCGGACGGCGTGCTGAACGGCGGCACCGCGTCCACCGCGCAGGCCGGCGTCGTCCACTACGCCTCGATCGCGCACGGCAACCAGTCGGTCAACAAGGCCGGGGACATCGGCGCGCACATCTACGACCCGCCCGCGAACACCGGCATCGGCGGCGGCACCGGGTTCCTGCGCACGCTCGACACGCACGAGATCTTCGGCGTGCCGCTCAACGTCCACCCCAGCGGCACGCTCACCATCGCCTGCAACTGGGCGCGGCGCCCGGGCGGCGCCGCCGACCCGCAGGACGGGCCGAGCTTCCTGACGCGGGTGCGCGACTTCGTGGACGCCGACCAGGCCGTGCGCCCCGGCTCGCTCATCGGCGGCGTGCTGGCCGAGCACATCATGCCGTACTTCGAGGGGCCGGTGAACGCGGCGTCGCTGGTGGTGACCGACAGCCTGAACCAGGTGGTCTACGGCGTGAGCGCGGCGGACGCGAAGGTCATGCACGTGCCCGAGCGCGTCATCCGCTCGCAGAGCACCGGGCTCGCGCCGCTCGACGGGCACACCTTCGAGGACATCGCCGCCAGCCCCTACGCCGCCACCTACCTCGACGAGGTCACCCACCTGCACTGGTGGTTCCACCCCGGCGAGAGCTGCACCCCCGACCAGGGCTACCGGCACAAGGTGCACAAGATCAACGGCGTCCACTGCTTCATGATCAACGACCGCGAGGACCAGGCCAAGTTCGGCAATCACGACGGCGGCGCGGTGATGGACACGCGCTACAGCCTGCTGCAGAAGGCGCTCTACGGGAACTCGAGCGAGATCGTGGTCGTGTTCGACGACTGGGAGGCGCTGGCCGGCAAGTCGTTCGACCCGGTGCAGGGCGTGAGCGTGCCGAACAACAACCCGAACCAGTACCACAACACCATCCGCTGGCTCGCCAACCACCCCTGGGTGCGCATCGCGAACCTGAAGGACCTGCTGGCGCTGGCGCTGCAGAACCCCTCGGCGTTCGTGATCGACCACGGCACGCGCCACGACCTGTCCATCCAGACCTACGAGTGGCTCAAGCACGCCAGCGAGGACTCGTACCACTACTGGTACTACAACTCGAACGGCGGCTTCACCGGCAACGAGCAGAGCTTCTACGACCTCGTGCCGGTCATCACCGGCGAGCAGGGCGACTACCACGCCCGCGGCGAGACCCCGGCGCAGGACGGCCCGCCGCTGCCGAGCGGCATGAAGCACGGTGACCTGAACACCCCCGGCACCCTCATGTACGAGGCGTGGCAGGCCCTCGCGAACGCGCCGCACGGCCGGCTGCGCGACCTCGGCGTCGCCTCGTACCTGGCGATGATCTACGAGACCGCCTGGCACGAGGAGGACGAGGCCGACTACACCGACACCGACTGCTACGGCGCCTGGACGAACCCCGACGACACCTGGGACGGCGTGAACACCTGGGCGCTGCGCCTGCAGAACCACGTGCGCGGCGTCGGCCTCTACGCCGCGGCGGCCGCCTGGGCCGACAGCGCGCGCCACAGCCTGCTGGGCGACGCCACCCTGACGCGGGCGGTGGACCTCGACTGGGACGGCGAGGCCGAGTACGTCGTCCGCAACCAGGCCGGCTTCGCGGTGTTCGAGCGCTACGGCGCCCGCTGCGTGCTGGCCTGCGCCTACGACGTGTCGTCCGACGCGGCCGAGGTCGTCGTCGGCGCCCCCGTCACGAACCCCTCCGCCCCCGGCGAGGAGGAGTACACCGGCGCCGGCGCCAACCGCTGCTCGGCCTTCAAGGAGATGAACGGCGGCGGCTACGCCGACGCGGTCTACACCGCGGTCGCGGTGGCGGACGGCTGGCGCTTCACCAGCCCCGACGGCCTGGTGCAGAAGACCGTGACCATGGCGCCCTACAGCCGCACGCTGCGGGCCGCCTACGTCGAGGCCGTGAGCGGCGCGCTCTACGTGCGGCTCGGCCTCTCCCCCAACCCGCTCGACCTCATGCTGCACGGGCAGTCGCACCTCGCCGGCTGGTTCCCCTCGGCGAACGAGTACAAGCTCACCAACACCAGCGGCCGCGGCGCGGCCGTGGTGGCGTGGCCGGCGGGCGTGACCTTCAACCCCGCCCCGAGCTGGTCCGGCAGCGACCGGCGCAACCTGGCGCTGACCGAGGAGGTCGAGCTGTCGGGCGACGGCTCGTTCGAGATCGAGCTGGTCCTGCTCGCCGACACCACCGGCATCGCCGTGGACGTGCCGGGGACGGTGGCGACCGGCACGTTCTCGCTCAGCGGCCCGGTGCCCTCCCCTGCGCGCGGCGCGGCCCGGCTCGAGCTGACCCTGCCCGAGCGGCAGCGGGTGCGCGTCGCGGTCGTGGACCTGCAGGGCCGCCGCCTCGCCACGCAGGACCTGGGCGAGCGCGAGGCCGGGCTCGTGCGCGTGGAGTTGGCGCCGCGCGGCGACGACGGCGCCGCCCTCGGCCCCGGACTCTACTTCGTACGGGTCGAAGCGGGCCCGCGCGCGACGACGCGACGGTGGGTGGTCGTGCGGTGACGCGCGTGACGTTCGAGCACTACGTGAAGGTCGCGCTGCAGGCTCACGGCAGCACGGCGACGCGGTGGACGCGGGTCGTCCCGGCGGCGGCGAGGCGGACGAAGTAGACGCCGGCCCCGACGCGGTCCCCGCGCTCGTCGCACAGGTCCCAGCGCGCCGAGTGGTCGCCGGCGGCCACTCGGGCCACCAGGAGCGCGCGCACGAGCCGGCCGCTCACGTCGTGCACGGCCAGCGCGGCCTCGCCCGCGGCCGCGAGGGAGAAGCCGAACTCCACCGCGCGGGACGCGGGATTCGGGCGCGGCGGTTGCAGTGCCACCTGCAACGACGCCGGCTCCGGGACGTCCGCCGCGGGCTCCTCGACGAGGTCGAGGAAGTCCACGCGAGTGAGGCCCGGATCGCCCAGCCGGAGCAGGCGCACCGTGTACTCCCCGGCGGGCAGTTGCAGCGGCGCCCCGGACCGGACGCAGTCATAGACGGCGTCCACGCACCAGACGCCCCCCCCGGGCGGCGTCGCGAGGGTGTCGGCCGGCAGCCCCAGCGCGCGGGCGGGGATGAAGAACTGCACGACGAATCGGCGCACGAGGTTGATGGCGCCAGCCGACCGCAGGGAGTCACGGAAGGTGAAGTCGTCGGGCAGCCAGACCTGCCACTCGATGTAGTCGCCGGCGCAGTCCAGCCCGTTCATCCCGACGTAGTTGCGGGCGCTCGCGCAGGAGCCGGCCTCGATGGGGTCCCCGCCCTCGTTCCACCACGACCAGGCGTCCTCGGCCTCGAGCTGGATGACCGTGCGGGCCGAGGTCCCCGGTGCGCACACGAGAGCGGCCAGGAGCGCCAGGCCCATGGCGAGACGGGCGAGCCCCGGCCCGGCGGGGCGCCGGCGGGGCGGCCGGACAGGAAGCACGGGTTCCCGCATCCGCGGACTCCTCCTTCCGGTCAAGGATAGGCCCCGCCTGTCCGCAGGGACAAGGAGAACCGGTCGGGCCGCGTCCCGGCGCGGCGGCCCGGGGCCAGAGGGCGCCGCGTTGCGCCGGCGGGCGAACGGTGCTAGAGACCTCCCGTAGCTGGCCACGGGAGGAAGGATGCCGTCTCCTCGGTCCATCTGTTCGCGGCGTGGAGCGCTCCGGTCGCTCCTCACCGGCCTCGCCCTGGGAGGCTGGGTGCGCGCGGCCTGCGCGCTCGGCCCGGGTGACGTCGCTCCCGCGTTCGTGCTGCCCCGGCTGGACGGAGACGGCACGGTGGCCGCGCCCGCGCTCTTCGCCCAGAGCCGCCTGACCGTGCTCGTCTTCTGGAACCGCGGCTGCCCCGAGTGCACCGCCGTCGCCTTGGGGATGCAGGAGCTGGTGGACTCGCTCGCCACGGCGGACGCGCGCGTGGTCGGCGTGCCCTTCGGTCCGGACGACGCGCACTCGATCCGGGAACAGCTGCGGCAGAACCGGGTCGCCGTTGCCCAGCTTTGGGACGAGACGGCGAGCGTCGCGGCGCGCTATGAGCTGGGACTGCAGCACCTGCGGGTCTTCCTCGTGGATGCCGGGTCGTGCGTGCGAGCGGCCTTCGACGACCAGATCCCGGACCTCTTCGTGTCCGTCCTGCCCGAGGCGCGGCGCCTGCTCGCGGCACCCACCGCGCCGACGACCGGTCGGGGCGCAGCGGAGCCGGCCCCCGCCGCCGGAGGCGACGCGGCGCCGGGGGCCGCGCCCGCGGGGGCCCCGCACGCGGAGGCGCTGGTCCCGGCCCCGGCACGCGTCGAGCCGGCCGAGGTGGTCCGCTCGGCGCTGGGGCCGGTCCGGCTGGACGCGCGGATGAAGCTGCTGTCCACCGAGGGGGCGCGCAGCGGGGACCGCGGCCTCTACAACGAGACGCTGGAGAGCGGCGCGCTATGGCTCCACCGCTACGAGGTCCGCGTGCCGCTGGAGCTGGTGCCGGAGATCGAGTTCGTGCCGTGGCTGAGGGTGAGCAACGAGGTGGACGAGATCCTCATGGAGGGGGCCGAGCAGTTCAGCAACCGTTCCGGCACGGCCAGCCTCCAGCTGCGCCATGGGTCCTCGCGGGCGACGCTCGGGGCCTTCCCGCTGCGCGTGGCCCCGCTGCTGCTGCAGCGCTGGGACGCGGCGGACGCGCCCCCGCTCGGTGGCGTGTCGGGCTGCGGTTGCGGTGGCGGCGGGAGCGGCGTGAGCCAGGCCAGCCTCGAGGTCCTGGGGCCGGAGTACGTCTTCGAGGGGATCGCCGCCAGCCACGGGCGGCGCTGGGTCTCGGCGCACGGGTGGGTGGCGATCCCCCGCTGGGAGCGCGAGGTGCTGCGAACCGCCCCGGCGCTCGAGCGGCAGAAGGCGCGCTACCGCCGGTTGCTCGCGGGCGCGTACGGCGACCTCGGGTCGAGCGGCGCGCGGGACGCCGAGTCCGGCCTGCCCTCGCCGATCGGACTGCGCGTCGGGGTCGTCTCCGTCGAGGACGACGCCCGCACGCTCGGGCCCACCTCCTACCGCCCGCTGCAGCGCGACGAGCGGGGCTGGGTCGTGCAGGCCCGCGTCGCGCCGTGGCCGTGGCTGAGCGGCGAGGCGGAGGCCGTGGACTGGAGGATGGACCAGAGCGGCACCCGCACGGACGCCAGCGCCTACCTGGCCGGCGTGCGGAGCCGCGCGTCGTGGCGGCCCCTCTCGTTCTGGCTCGGCGCCCACCGGCTGCGCACGGAGGTGGGGTTCGAGCCGCTCTACCGGGCGCTCACCTACGACCCGAACCAGGACGGCTGGCGCTTCACCGCAGGGGTCGAGGGTGGAAGATTCCCCGGCACGCGCCGCGAGCGCGTGAGCCTGAGCGGGTTCTACCGCTCCGTGCGCGAGACCGAGGAGCGCGACGCGCCCGGGGTGGGCCGGACCCGCAACGAGGTCCGCAACGCGGCGGTGGGGGTGCGACCCGTGAGCGACCTCGTGGTCGAGCTGCACGCGACCGAGACCCGCACCGAGCGGCCCCTCACGCCCATCGAGCGCAGCCGGGGGCTCTCGCTGAACGTGCGCTGGGAACGCTGGTCCTTCCTCGACCCGCAGGTGCGCGCGGACGCCATCCGGCGCGAGGCCTCGGGCGCCAGCCGGAACATCTGGCAGGCGTCGGCCTGGGTGCGCATGGTGCGCTAGTCCGGTGACGGCGCGGTGGGATGACGCACTCCCCCACACCGCGAGCCACCACGCGCAGCGGAGCCCGGCGGTGGTGCGAACGTGCCGCCGGGCTCCGTCCGGTTCGCGCGGTCTGCCGCCCGCGCCCTACCGATAGAGCGTCTTCACCCGGCCCCAGGTCTCCGACATCGCCGGGACCACGGTGCACTCCGGGTTCGGCGGGCTGGCCGAGTTGCGGATCGGCAGGGTCGCGTCGCAGGCGGTGATGGTGAAGTCCGACGCGTTGTCGTCGTTGTCGGTCATCCCGCCGAGCTTTCGGACCGCGGCAGTGGTGTTGCTCATCGCCGCGGTCGGGGCGCTGCCCTCCCAGCACTGGGTGGAGCCCCCGGTGGCCACGAGATCCACGAAGCTCGTGGTGCAGTCGCCCGACGTCCCGCTGGTGACGAGGCCGATCTTGCACGCCGTCGCGCTCATCGCGATGGTGCCGACCGCGTCCGGGGTGACCGGCAGCGGCTGCGCCGCCGTGTTGGAGCCCGACGCGCACTGGACGAGATAGTAGCCGCAGGCCGGGATCGTCGCGCCCGTCGGGAACTGGACGTAGAAGTTGGCCGTCCCGCCAAAGGTGGTGCCGGCGGATGACGCGTACAGGATCGCCCAGCCGCCGATGTTGACGGGCGTGCCCGAGCTGTTGAACAGCTCGACGAAGTCGTAGCGGTAGTAGGCGCCGGTGTTGCCGCCTCCGCCGTACACGATGCTGATGCGGACCGGATTGGCCGCGAACGCCGCCGTGGCGACGAGCAGGCCGAGGACGACGAGGGCGATGGCAGTCTTGCGCATGTCGGGGCTCCTTCTGGTTGCTGGCCACTACGCAGCGGGAACCCGGGCCCGGTCCGCACCCCGCGGGATGTGGGTCGGGACCGTGGCCCCGCAGTGTTCGCGTCCGGCCGACGCGCCGCCACTGTCGCGACGCGCCCCCGGACAGCACCAGGGTCAACGTGCCAGGACCGAGTCTGCGCCCACGGCGCTGAAGCCGCAAGGCGAATCGCCCGCCGATGTCCACAATTGACGAGCGTAAGCGGAAGCCCCTGCGCCGGACGCTGGCGTGGGGCCATTGCGGGGCCTGTGCGCGCGGCAACGTCTTGCGGCGGTGCCGGCCCATCACTGGCGACGGGCGCCGTTCCGGCCCGGGAACGGGCCGTTCCGGGCTCGCCCTACTTGCAGGGCGTGATGTCCTGCTCCTCGACGAAGCGGATGGCCGCGCCCTTCGCCGCCACGCCCACGAACTCCACCGGCTGCGTCAGGGCCGTGGTGACGGCGCAGCCGCTGCCCGGCGCCGTCGAGTGGACGAGCGCCCGCAGGCCGTAGCCCTCGGAGACGACCTCGGCGACCTGGATCGCGTAGCCGCCGGAACCCTGCTCGCCCAGCGCCACCACCAGCACGACGTGCGTGGCGAAGTCCACCTCGGGCACCGCGGGGGCCGGGGTGAACGTCCACGCGGCCTTCCAGAGGTTCTCGAACGTGACCGCGTCGCGCACGACCGCGCGTATCGGCTTGAGCATGCCCGAGTACGTGCCCGCGTTCGCCGGGTTCAGCCGCTCGATGGCCACCGGCGTCGGCTCCACGACGCTCTCGTCGAGGCACCCGGGGACCAACAGCAGGGCCAGCAGGGCGAAGCCCACTCCGAACACGCGTGTGGCAGCGTTCCGCATCATGGCGACCTCCTCGCGAGGGCCCGGTCCACCCTCGCACGAACCGTCACCATTGGAGCACCGAAGGGTGGCGCCGTCCAGTCCCCGATGCGCCGGGCGGGCCCGGCCGCGCCGCGGCCGTTACCCGAGGGCCACCCGGACCACGAGCAACCCGAAGCCCAGCGCGCAGATGATGGCCCAGTTGCGGAACCCGTGGATGGCGTACTGCTTGCCCGCCACCAACTCGAAGAGGGTCTTCTCGTCGCCGTAGCGGGCGTGCACCACCCCCATCGGGCAGTGCCCGCGGTTGAAGGCCACGATGACCCACTGCACCCCCAGGGCCGCGAGGGAGAGCCCCAGCCAGGCGTCCAGCACGCGGAAGATGGCCGCGTACCAGAGGTAGGTCGTGGCGGCGGTCATCCCGATGCCGATGACGAAGTGTCCCGTCCGGATGGCGTAGACCATCGGGTGGTAACGGGGGCTCAAGCGGCGTCTCCGGATGGCTCCGGCGCGCGCCGGGACACGGCTCGCGCGGCCGCAAGCGGTCGTCTGATCGGTGTGACGTGACAGGGGCACGCCTCGGTGAACCCGAACGCCCAGGGGCGGACGGCGGAGAGCGGGCAGTACGGGACAGGGCGGTCGAATCGGCCGATCACGGACGATCGTGATGCCATGGCGGCCTCCGTGGCGTGATGGACGACCGAATCTAGCACAGCACCCCCGGGCGAATGGCCGACGGTGGAGGAAATGCCGGGCCGCGGCTGAGTCTGGTCGGGAATCGCCGCGGCGCGGGGCGAGCCCACCGACGTCGTGGCCTGCTTCACATTCAGCGCGGCGATGTGCATAATGCGCGCCCCGCAGGCCATCCGCCCCCCCGGAGCAGCGGCTGCCAACTCGCTGCACGCGCCACGAACCCACGGCGGACGCGCCGGAGAACCCGATGATGCACCCTCGCCATGCACCCGCTCTCCTCCTCCTGTCCCTCGTGCTCCTGGCTGCGTTGCCGGCCGTCGCGCACGCCCAGTCGGGCTCGAGCAGCGTCACGCTGAACTGGACCGCCCCCGGGGACGACAGCCTCGCCGGCCGGGCGAGCCAGTACGACCTGCGTTACTCGACGGCGACGATCACCGCCGCGAACTTCGGGAGCGCGACGCGCCTCACCGGCATGGCCGCGCCGGCCGTCGCCGGCTCGGCCGAGACGGCGACGGTGTCCGGCCTGGCGGCGGCGATCACCTACCACTTCGCCATCAGGGCCGCGGACGAGTCGGGCAACTGGTCGGTGCTCTCGAACATGGTCACGAAGACCACCGGGGCCGTGCCGGACACGGTGCGCCCGGCGGCGGCGAGCATCGCCGTCATCGCCGTGACCGACACCAGCGCCACGCTGAGCTGGGCCGCGGTCGGCGACGACAGCCTGAGCGGCACCGCCGCCTCGTACCAGGTCCGCTACTCGACCGCGCCCATCACCCTCGCGAACTTCGCCGGCGCCACCGCGGTGACGCCGCCGACGCCCGCCACTCCCGGGACGGGGCAGGGCGTGGTGGTGCGCGGCCTGAGCCGCCAGGTCACCTACTACTTCGTGCTGCGCACCGTGGACGAGGCCGGCAACGTCTCCGCCCTCTCGAACGTGCCGTCCGCCACCACCACCGACACGATGCCGCCCGGCAAGGTCGAGGACCTGCGCACGCTGTTCGTGTGGTGACGTCCCCCGGCCGGGAGGCGCCCTCGGCACGAGTCGAACGCGCGCCGCGGGAGCGGTCTCAGTACGCCCGCAGCTCCACGCGCATCGTCCGCCCGGGGCGCGGGAGCCCGTAGGCGTCGAACTGGACGGCGTCGGTCAGGTTGTCGAACGCCGCCCGGAGCTGGAGGCCGCGGAACCACCCGCCGCCGTGGACCGGCCAGTCCCGCGACAGCTCGACGTCCAGCTGTCCCGCCGGGGCGAGCCTCGACTCGACGTCGTGCTCCGGGTCGATGGCGGACTGCTCCCCCGTGAAGCGCGCCTCCACGGCCGCGTGCAGCCCCCGGCCGACCGGCATCCGTACGCGCAGGCCCCCCATCCACTCCGGCGTGTTCTCGGGCCGCGTGAGCCCGGCGGCCGGGTCGAGCACCCGCACGTCCTGCCCGACGGCGTCGGCGCTCAGCTCCAGGACGCCGACCGCGTGCGACGCGAGGACCTCGACGCCGACGCTGCGGACGCCCTCCTGGTTGACGCGTTGGTAACGCTCGCCCGGCGGGCGGATGCGCACCACGGCATCCGAGAGATGGTGGTGGAATCCGACCACCTGCAGGCTCCCGCGCGACGTGCGGGACGTCACGCCGGTCTCGAGGGCGACCAGGTGCTCGGGCCGGAGGTCCGGGTTGGGCTCGAACGTCCCGAGCGCGCCGGAGTAGAGCTCGCGCAGCGACGGGAAGCGCGCCCTCCGGCTCGCGCCGGCGTGGACGGTCGTCGCGCCGCGGCCGACGCGGGCCGCGACGCCGAGGCGGCCGCCCCACTGGCCGAGGGCCTCGAACGACGGCTTGTTCCCCGTCTCGGGCGTGTCGGCCCCGTCGAGGGTCGCGCCCGCGCTCAGCGCGAACTCGCGCACGACGCCGGCGCCGGGCACGCGGGCCAGCGCCTCGGCGGCCCCGCTCCAGAGGCGCTGGCGATAGGCAGTCGACACGCCGTCGAGGATCTCGTCGTGCCGGACGTCGCCGTACGAGAACGCGGCGCGAACCTCGCCCCGGCCGCCCAGGGTCTGCAGCGCCGTGCCCCGCAGCGTGAGCACGCCGTCGTCGGCGTCCTCCTCGGCGGTCACGGTGGCGTAGTCGCGTGACTCGTAGGCGTCGATCTCCGTCCGCCCGCGGTCGTACCCGCCGCTCACCTGCAGGTCGGCCCGGCCGCCCCACGGCATCGCGTGGCTGCCGGTGCCGGCGGAGACGATCCCGATGCCGCGGGCGATGTGCGGGTAGCGCCAGAACCGGGCGGAGGCCACGCCGAGCTGCGCCGCGATGCCGCGCTCGGCGCGATAGCCGAGCCCGAGCACGGAGAGGTGCGCCCCCCGCTCGGCATCCACGCGCAGAGCGACGAACCCGTTCGACTCCCGGAAGTCGGTGTTGAGGCGCTCGTCGCGGTCGGCGGGCACCGGCTCCTCGATGCCCCGCGGCAGCGTCTGCCCCGGCGAGCGGCGCTGGCCGGCGCCCGCGCGGGCCGTGAGCACGCCCCAGCCCAGGTCGCGCGGGACCGTGACGGCTCCCGCCAGTCCGAACCCGCCGAGTCCGTCAACGCCGGCGCGGAGCTGGGAGGAGGCCCGCCGTCCTTCGACGTCGGACGGGGCCGTGCCGAGTTCCACGACCCCGCCGAGGGTGTTGGGCCCGTGCGTGAGCGACGACAGCCCGCGCACGAGCGTCACCCGGTCGATCGCGAGCGCCGGGATCACCGAGACGTCCGCCCGGCCGTCCCAGGCGAAGGTCAGCGGCACTCCGTCCAGCAGGACGGCCACCTGCCGGGACTCGGAGCCGCGCACGGTCACCTCGGCTTCGCCGCGCGAGTTCGTCCGGATGTGGGTGCCGGGCAGAGCGCGGAGCACCTGTTCCACCGTCGGCATGGACTCGAGCGGCAGCGAGTCGAGCCTGGCGGTGACCATCCCGGCCCCCTCCGGGGTGGCCGCGGGCCGCGGGCCGCGCACGAGGACCTCGGGCAGCTCGACGAGCAACGTGTCGGCGGGAGGCGATGGCCCGTGTGCGGCCGCGTCCGCCGTCCAGAGGCAGAGGGCAAGCACCGTCAACAGCCGTCGCGGCCGCCGAAGCACCTGTCGAGCCTCCTGTGGCGGGGTCTTCCCTGCCGGCGTCCTGGCATGCCCAAGCCGCAGTGGAGCCGAGTCCCCGGCGCTCCCTGCCCTGCGCGGCGGCGATGCCTCTACGGCGGTGGTGGCCCCGGCCGGAGTCGAACCGACGACACGCGGTTTAGGAAACCGCTGCTCTATCCGTCTGAGCTACGGGGCCGTACGGCAGCAAGATAGCGCACTTTGCTGAGCGAGCAAATCAAGCGGGCATCAAGCGGGCACGCGGTCCATCAGACCGCGTGCCTCGCAGATCGCATCCCGCACGCGGCCGGCAAACGGTGACAGCGCGCACCGACATAGTCAGCACCCACCGTGATCGGCGGGACTTCCTTGCCGCCTTTCGACTGATGTACACGGAGACGGGTCAAGCTCACACGACCGGACAACTAGGCTCGCTCGCAAGCGCCCTTTGCGAGTACCGGAGAGCCTCCCTGCCACGACGTTGACATGCTGCTATCCAGCTGAGCCGGGTAAGGAACCAGTGGTGACCAGGACTGCGCTGCAGTTCGGCCAGGATGAGCCGCCGCGCTGCGGGCCATTTCCTTCGGTCCACCAGCTCAGCGAATCTGGCTTCCTTGGTCTCCGCAGCTACCGCCCACCTGCAATGGCTAGCCTCTCCGCCTCTCGCCTCACGGCCTCACACGCGGCTCCGTATGCCGTCCGAGCACCTGTCTCACATGCCCCTCCTCCAACCGCCCGGTCACGCGGCAGTGAGGGCGCTGCTCACGCCTCGCGGGGTGAGGACACAACGGCGACCAATCAAGACATAGATGAGCGGAAGACCCACCACCCTGAGCAGCGGAAGGGACAGCATTAGCCATACGTCGCCGGGATTCTCGTATGTGCGGTTCATGTGCGTCATGAAGAGCCTCATCAGGCGCGCGAGCTCAGGTACAACGAAGACGAGCACCACGCCGAGAAAGAGGAGGCTCGACACGGCAAGCGACCGCCCACCGACGCCATCCGCTGCGACGTACCTGCGAAACACGTGGCTCCCGAGAACCGTCGCGCCTGCGATCAGAGACATCGAAACGACGGTGAGCAGGAGGGCGACCCAGTAGGGCTCGTCAGCTGACCCGCGCAGCGCAGCGTTCAAGGCATACCAGAGCAAGGTGTTCACCCCCAACGTGAGGACCCACCCAACTCCCAAGGCGGACATAAGCCCGACAACGAGAAAATGCTTCAGCGCCTGCGCGATCATGCTCCCTCCCAAGGCTAGGAAGCCTGCCCGATGATTCGCGCAGCTTCGAGGACGAACTCCCTCGCCTGGGCGATCACCGCCGTCGCCTCGTCGGCCGTGATGAGGGCGTCCACGCCGTAGTCCGCTTGGATCCGGACATCGAACGCGTCGAGCAGCCAGCGGTGGAAGCGGGCATCCAGCAGTCCCGGGCGCACCAGTTGCTCGCCGAGCGCGCTATGGACTGCGCTGTGCTTGCGGAAGTGAAGCCCCCGCTCGAACAGGAGCGCTTCGGCCGCGTAGAGCATGGCGTAGTACGCGCGGCCTGCGGCGAAGTCCGATTCGTCCGCCTGCACGAGGGCCTCGGCGGCGTGAATCGCCCTCTCAGCCTTGCTGAGGAGACGGCGGCTCTCGCTCTTCACGCGGCGATGGCCTCCATCCGGGCGTTGGCGAGGAAGGGTGAATCACGCTCGATCCAGTCGCGCTCGGGGACCAGCACCCGACTGATGCTGAGGCCGGACTCCAGGGAGAGAGCCGAGATCAGCACACTCGTGCGGCGGACCTCGCCGAGGTAGCCGTCCACTCGATCGAGCACGATGATGACGTCCACGTCGGATTCGGCGTCTTCCTCCCCGCGGGCATAGGAGCCATAGAGGTACACCCCGCGCAGGCGCGCGGCGTACACCTGCTCAAGCTCCGCGCGAAGACGGGCCAGCAAGCCCTTGATCTTCTCGCTCATGGCGTCCTCCAGCTTGGACCGTGGTCTCGGTCCCCGCCTGCCCGGCAGTCTCGCTGATCCGAAGCAGGCCAAGCCTGTCCGGAACGTTGCTGCAGTCCAGCCTAGCACAGGACAGTGAGCAGGGCGGAGCCGAGTCGGGGTGGCCCGCCGGCGCGGCTTGCGCTACGGCCGCGGCGTCGGGGCGCCTCGCCTGAGTGGCTACGACCTTGGCTACGAGAACCGTATCAATCCATGTCCGCTCGTGTCCTCTCCTGTCCAGTCGAACTCGAAGCCCCCGCGCCGGCATCGGACGCGGGGGCTTCGGGATGAGCGCTGTCCACAGCGACTTAGCGTGGTCTGTTCGAATTGCCCCGAGAATGGACCGGAGCGCTTAGGAAACCGCTGCTCTATCCGTCTGAGCTACGGGGCCGTGGGTGTCATGCCGATTCGCTCGCAAGAAACTGCACTAGTATCCACCGCTTCACTTCAGCTCCTTAGTGATGCCCTTGAGGCTCCACGCGATGACTCGGATCCCGTGCTTCTTGATCGCAGGCGGCAGTTTCCGTGGAAGGTCTCCCCCATGGACGCCGACCACCTTCTTCCCGAGTTTGACGCTCTCTTCAACCTCCCAATTCACCCACTCGCTGTTCGCTGTCTGGTCAGACACGTAGACAAGGGTCACGGACGACTGCCGGATGCGCTCGAGGATGCCCTTCCGGATGTAGTCGGCCCGCTCGCTGTCGAATGGCGCCCGCAGCGACCAATCATTGAAATTCAGTGCGCTACCTTCCTTCTGGGCCTGCCGACGTAACAGTTCGACCTGTGGCTTGTCTTCGTTGGTGAAGCTGATGAAGACGTTTCGGTTTGCGCCCGCCGGGGTATTCCGCTTCCTCGCCAGTACTCTCCGCCGTTTGAGAGCCGCAGGCGAAGGACGTTTGGCACTGGCACCGCCCACTATGGGCCTCTGCGCGCGCGGGCTTCGCGAATGAATCCCAGGTTCAGAGCCGTGGTCTCGGGCTCCCAGCTCTCGCGGACCGCTGCCAGCGCCGGCACGAGCGCATCTGCTGCCGCGGCCTCATCCCCACCCAGCACCGCCAGCTCCATGAGGGTTGCGTGGTCCCAGTAGTTCGGGTTGCCAGAGGTGAGCCGGCGCTTCACCGAGTACTTGACGACCGGAAGGATCTCTCGGATGCGGTCGTCGGACGGATCGCGCAGCTCCATCAGCGCGAGCGCGTTGATTCCCGGGTAGGCATCGCGCCAGTCAGCCTGGAACCCCCTCAAGTACGCATCGATCGCTTCGTCTAGAAGCGCTCTCGCCATTGTTGTGTTGCCGGCTTGGACGGCAGCATGCCAGCGGTCTTTGTACACACGGCCGAGGATGCCGAACGTCTCACTAGAAGGGCCGCGCCGCGAGACGAGCTGAAGCAGCACGAGTTCGGCATCCTCTCCCTGTCCGGAGCGATTGAGGGCCAGAGCGAACTGCTCCTGCACCATCACGGATGCCTGCAGGGGCGGGGACATGAGGTCCCGTAGTCGAATCATGTCCTCCCAGGCCCCGATCGCGCGATAGGAGAGAAAGAGATCGATAACCACACCGACCTCTACGTCGGAGACGTCCCCCAGCTCAGCCTCGAGCGCACGCAGCGCCTCGAGACCGCCCTCATTCAGGGTTCTCGCCCGCGCAAGACGCTCCCTCAATTCCTGGCTGTAACCCACTTGCTCGCGGAACAACTCCGCTCTTGAGCGATCCAGGTGTGGTGTCGGCAGACCTTCGACGAAGTGGAAGACGGGGCCATCGGCGTGAGTCGACCGAGCCGCGCTCAACGCGTCGGCGATCGCAGTTCGAGTGGTGTCGACATCCTGCGGCTGGCCGTCGGCTCCGAGCTGGTAGCGAATGCAGCGAAGGCCCTGCATTTCAAAGGGTAGGTGCTCACCTGGAGCGACGAGCAGCACGGTGCGTTGGGGGCGGACGGCATGTCGAGCGCCCAGCGCGTAGAAAGCATTGGTGCTGGCCACTGTCAGGTCCGCAAGCGCGTAGTGAGACAGAACCAGCCGCTCGATCATCGGCTTGTGAATGACTCCGCCGAGGTCCTCCTGATCCACGAGGATGGCGTCGAGGCCAGCGTCCTTGATGGCGGGTGCGATCAGGTCGCGGTACACGCTGTCGAAGTCAATCCAATTGCCCGCCGCGCCTTGCCTGCGGCCGAGCGGCATCAGCACGAAGCACAACTCTTTCGACATCATGGCTCCTATAGCCGGGTTCCTCGCTAGCACGGATTGCCCGTTCGCTCCGAGCGCCTCGAGGAATGCTCCCTGAAGTCAGGAGGGCAACTCGATTCCCTCGCCAGTTCCGCGCGATGGTGCTCCAGGGAGTGGTCCGAGTCAACAGTGATGAGGCGACGGGCTCTTGCACCCTTGTCTTCCGTGGTAGTTACGGCTTCGTGCTTCTCAGAACGACGAGCCTCGACTGGCGGACCTCGTTGTTGTCGGCCAGGAGATAGAGCCGCCCGAACGTGTCCTCGGCTATTCCTTCCAGAACCCCGAAGAGAGATGGGGACGTACCCGAGTCCCGGCCCTCAAGGAGCGAGTCGATGGCCGCGTAGTTGATCCACTCCCGCGGTTTCGACTCCAGTCCCGGACGGTCGAGGAAGGGCTGCACCATTCCGATCAGGCGCCGCTGGCGGTCGATCACGCTCACCGTCTTGCCACCGGGTCGGAACGCGGCACCCGATTGCGTCTGAAACGCCGGCGTCGAAAGAAGCGTACCGGAGGAGTCCGGAACCAGTCGGTATCCGAACGCGTCGGGTTCCAGCACCAAGAGTCGCGCATAGCTTGGCGCCGGCCGTTCCTTGAACAGGTAGAGTTCGACCCGGTCCCCGGCCGCGCGCCGGAGCGCCACCCCCTCCATGCCGCTATTCTCCACCGATTCCCCCGGAGGTGAAGCGATTCCCGAACGCGACAGGCGAAGCCCCTGGCCTTCAGGAACGAGCAGGTAGAACCAGGAAACCGGCGCGTCACCGGGACCGCGCTCCCCGGAAGCCGCCAGAGGGCCCGGCGCCGTGGCCGTAGGCGGCAGCCACAAGGTGACCCTCGAGGAGTCGGCGCCCACCACCGTGATCCCCGAGTAGTCGGCTCGATCCGAACCGACCGGAAGGACGTCGTACACGGCCAGCACTTCGTGCCGGGAGAGGATCGGAACGAGCGGAACGCCGGCGCTGTCCCGCGGGACGGCGGAAGGCAGACGCTCCGCGTCCGACCTTTCGGCTCCAGCCGAACAGGAGCCGTCTCGAGCTGCGCCCTGACAGGCGAGGATGGGGAGACCCAGAACCGCCAGGAGCACCAGCATGGCGAGAAGAGTGCCGGCGTGGGCGGCAGAGCACGGTAGCGGGCGAGAGCCTGGCGGATCGCGAACAGCTCGGCCTCGGCCACGGTCATGATCTCTCCCCTGAAGCGACCCGGTCTCGCAGCCGCGGGATAACGACTCGCTCCAACGGGAGACGGTAGTACAGATCCCCGCGGAAGGCCCATCACCCCTTCGCTGGCACCGGGTAGTCGAGGATGACGGGTTCAGCCGGACGGCTCAACCCGAGCCTGGTGCGCCAGCGTCCGCACCGCGCTCTTGAAGTTCGCCTGGATCTACCTTTCTTCGTGGAGCCCTTACCCCTATTGGGAGGGGTTCCACGACGGTCACGCAGACGGGCACGATTGGCCTCGCCCGGTCAAGTTCTGGCTACGGATCGAAGGACTGCTGGGTTCCTCTCCCGGCGGACGTCTGAAGCGCTGTCGCGTGAGTTTGAGCCCACGGCCCGAGCCGCTCGCCACGTCCACGCCGATCGTGCCAGGCAATCCGGTCGCCGATTGGTCAGAGACGACTAAGTCCGGATGCGTGGTAGCCGTTTGGTAGCCACGTCCCGGTCCACTTCCCTCCCGTCCTGACCACGCGAGTCCTCCAGAGACCAAGCGCCCCAGGAGGCGCTAACCCCCTGGGGCGGCTGGAACTTCTTGGCGGCGATGGTGCTACGGCGTGAGGGCTGTGGAACCTGTGGGGGAGCTTAGGAAACCGCTGCTCTATCCGTCTGAGCTACGGGGCCACGCGACAGCAAGATAGCGCACTTTGCTCAGCGGGAACATCAAGCAGAGCAGCGGCCTAGTGCGACCGGGATCGTCCGCACTCAAGTCCAGGCAGGATAGACGGCCCCACCTCAGAGGTTCATCTTGCGCAGAAGGGCCTGGTAGCGGGCGTCGCTGCGCGCCGGCTCCAAGAACGGATAGGTCTTGATCGGCATCACTAGCGGGTCACGGGTGTCGATGGCCTTGTCGAGCCACTCAAACGCGGCATTCCAATCACCCAGGCCGATGTGGCCGAACGCGAACGTCGAGGGGGGGACGTAGGCGGACCTGGCAGCTTCGGCCGCACGCTCCAGCAGCGCGCGCGCGTCGTCGGCACGGCCGGCCCGCCCGTAGGCAAAGGCCAGGAATCCGAGCGTGAATGGCGAGCCCCTCGACAACTCGTGCGCCCTCTCCAGCGCCGCGACCGCCTCCGTTCGCGCGCCAATCGTGTCCCGATGCATGCCGAGCGTCCAGTAGCCCAGAAAGTGGTCGGGATCAAGAGCAATCATGTGCTGCGCCTCGTCGTTCACAGAATCCAGGCGGCCGGCCAGCAGGGCCATTATGGAGAGCCACCAGCGGGTATGGACCGACAGCGGATCGATGCGCACGATGCCCTCGATCTCGGCCATCGCCTCGGCGGCTCGGCCGTGGGGCAAGAGGCCGCTGATCGCGTGGCGCAACTTCACGAGCGGCGACTCGGGGTTCAGCTCCAGGGCGCGACGGAGCTCGCGGTCGACCTCGGGCCAGTTGTAGTCAAGCTCCTTGCGAAGCATGCCGAGGAGCGCGTGCGTCTCGGCCAGCGTGTCATCCAGCTCCAGCGCGCGCAGAGCATGCCAGATGCTGGTGGAAAAGGCGTCGCGCGGGGGCACGTTGCCGAAGAAGCCCAGGAACCAGTACAGCTCTGCCATCGAGTCGTGCGCAACCGCGAAAGATGGATCCCGTTGGAGGGCACGCTCGTAGCACGCCATCGCCTTCGCCAGGGCCTCGGGTGTCCCCCTTGCGAAGTGGTGGCGGCCTTCAAGGAATGCAGTGTAGGCCTCGGAATCGACGGCCGGCCGCCTTCGCGCGCCGCCGTCCCGGGCCAATTCACCCCGGAGCCGCTCGGCGACCGCTGCCGCGACGTCGTCCTCGAGGACTAGCAGGTCGGTCACCTCGCGATCGTAGCGCTCGCTCCACAGATGAGACCCGTCCCGCGTTGAGACGAGCTGCGCCGTCACGCGCACATGGGAGTGAGCCCGGCGCACGCTTCCCTCGAGGATGCTCTCGACGCCGAGCCGTGCTCCGGCCTCGCGCACGTCGAGGCCGAGGCGCCCGACCGCGAAGGAGGAGGTACGGGCGATCACGCGCAGCCCGCGAATCTGCACGAGCGCGTTGATGATCTCCTCGGCCAGACCCTCGCAGAGGTAATCATCTTCACGTGCGCCGCCAATGTTCGCGAAGGGCAGCACCGCAATCGTCCTATCCTCTGACCGGGCGACTCCCGAGCGGAGGGCTTCCTGGCTGCGCATGGCCGCGCGTGTTGGAGCGGTCGAGCTGGCTGACGCTGTGTTGCGCTCGGACGCCCGCAGCCCGTCTGCGAACTGCGCCAACGATGCAGCACGATCCGCCGGGATCTTGGCCAGCGCCTGCTGCAGCGCCTCGGCCACCGTCGCCGGCACCACCGGCCGCAACTCCGTCACCGGCCGCGGTGTCACGTTCAGATGCTGGTGCAGCAGGCTCGCCGCTGTCGGTCCCGCGAACGGAGGAGCCCCCGCTAGCATCTCGTAGAGAACGCAGCCCAGGCTGTAGAGGTCCGAGCGGCCGTCGAGATCCTGACTCCCCGCCGCCTGCTCAGGGCTCATGTAGGCCGGTGTGCCCACCACGATGCCAGCCGCCGTCAGATTCTCCCCTCCCGCGGCGGCCACCACACGCGCGATTCCGAAATCGGCCACCACCGCGTGGCGGCCCTCGAGCAGGATGTTCTCGGGCTTGATGTCGCGATGGACCACATCATGGCTGTGCGCGTAACTCAGCGCGTCAGCCACCTCGCGGGCGATCTGGAGCGCGTCCTCCAGCGGGAGCTGCTTCTCCCGGGCCAGCCTGCAGCGCAGCGAGTCGCCTTCCACGTAAGGCATGACGTAGAAGAGCAGCCCGTCGGCAGCCCCGGAGTCGTGGAGCGGCAGGATGTGTGGGTGGGTGAGCCGCGCGACGGTTTCAATCTCGCGCAGAAAACGCTCGGGGCCGACTGCAGCCGCAACGTCAGGGTCGAGCACCTTGATGGCCACGCGGCGGTGGTGCTTGAGGTCCTCGGCGAGGAACACCGTGGCCATGCCACCCTGGCCGAGCGCGCGCTCGATCCGGTAGCGGTCGGAGAGGGCATCCTGCAGGCGCTGCGACGGGTCGGGCAAGGGGCAGCCTCCGGACCACTGTGCCCGGGCAATCTAGCACAGGTTCTGACCGGCGCCACCGCCCCAGATGGCGTGGCCCAGATGGCGTGCAGTTGGCCCGCCCAGGGTGCTACCGCCGGCCAGACCAGGAAACCGCTGCTCTATCCGTCTGAGCTACGGGGCCACTGATTGAGCTGCGGCATCTTACAGCAAACAGGCCGAAGGGCTCACGCGCTCCTGGGTGACGGTTGGGTGATCCGCGGTACCTGCACTCGCCGCCGCAGGAGCCAGTGCACGGTCACCGGGTCGAAGCCGACGACCCCGTCGCCCGACTGGCCCGTGGCGAGGCTCGATGTCACTTCGCCGGCGGGCCAACCGCCGCCCCCCCTTGCTCCTTCCCCCCCGGTTGGCGTAAGAACTGCCTCGGGACGGGCAGGATGCTCGGACTCTGCGATCCTTCCGCGGCCCGTGGCCCGCGCAGTACCTCCGCGCGGACGTTTCACGTCGTTCAGGCACTCGCGTCACCCGGCGCGAGAAGAGGAGGTCCCGGTGTTCAAGAAGGCCGTGTTCCCGGGCAAGTACATTCAGGGCGTCGGCGCCATCGGCGAATTGCCCTCGCTGATCCGGCGGTTCGGTGGGCAAGGGCTGGTCCTGGCCTCGCCGTCCGTGAAGTCCGGGATCCTGCCCGGATGCGGTCTCGCGCTGGGCGAGGAGACCATCGGGGTCGAGGAATTCAACGGCGAGTGCTGCGAGGAGGAGATGGCGCGGCTGGCGGGCATCATCCGGCAGAGGAACGTGCGTGTGCTGGTCGGCATGGGCGGCGGCAAGACCATCGACACGGCGAAGATCGCCGCCGACCGGGCCGGCATCACGGTGATCGTCGTTCCCACCATCGCCTCGACGGATGCGCCGTGCAGCGGGTGCGCCGTGATCTACTCCCGGGAGGGCGTCTTCCAGTCGGTGTGCTACCAGAGGATGAACCCGGCTGCGGTGCTCGTAGATCTAGAGATCATCGCGGCGGCGCCGACGCGCTTCCTGGTGGCCGGGATGGGCGACGCGCTATCCACCTGGTTCGAGGCCCGCTCCTGCGACCGCACCCGGTCGCCGAACGAGTGCGGCGGGACCTCGACCGTCGCCGGGCTCCAGATCGCCCGGCTCTGCTACGAGACGCTCCTGGCCGACGGAGTCGCCGCGAAGGCCGCCAGCGAGGCGCGTGTAGTCACCCCGGCGTTGGACCGCATCGTCGAGGCGAACACGCTCCTGAGCGGCCTGGGGTTCGAGAGCGCCGGGCTGGCCTCCGCCCACGCCATCCACAACGGGCTCACCGCCCTGCCGGAGACCCACGCCTTCTACCACGGCGAGAAGGTGGCCTTCGGTGTGTTGGCCGGGCTTCAGCTCACCGACTCGAGCCCGGACGAGTCGGCTGCGGTCTTCTCGTTCTGCGAGGACATCGGCCTCCCGACGAGGCTCATGGACATCGGCCTCGGCGACGCCAGCCGGGAGCACCTCCTGAAGGCGGCAGAGGCATCCTGTGCCCCCGGTCAACCGATTCATCACGAGCCGGGCGTGATCACTCCCGAAAGGGTCCTCCACGCCATGCTCGCGGCGGACGCAATGGGCAGGGCCAGACGCACGGGTGCGTGATCTGCACGACGCCCACGGGCCATGCGTACCGGGGCGTTGCGCAGGCTCCCTGCCCGGGGGCTGCCACAGAGCCGAATCCGCGGGCAGCTAGCTAGCCCTGCGGGACGGAAGAACTACCGCGCAACCGCGAGCGCAGACCCAGGTGGCGGAGGTTCCCCGCACCGCACGTCTCCTCCAACGGAATCGAGGATATCCCGCGAGCCCGTCGACTCCGCTTGGCTTTCCTCGTCGTCGATTGGCCGCCGAGTCAGGGTCCTCTCCCATCCCTTCCTGTCCATTCCTGACCACAAGACGAAGCCCCACTCGCGGCACCAACCGCAAGCGGGGCATTGCGTGACATGGACTTTGGTGGACAGGCTCATCTTGCCCGTGACGTCTTAGGAAGCCGCTGCTCCATCCGTCCGAGCTGCGGGGCCACGGGCAGGGGACCATGGCCTCTCATTTCGACTTCCGCAAGCCACCTCCGCTGTACGTCCGGCGATCACCACCACTGCGTCGCGCGAGCGGAGTCTGCGCACCACGGCGCGGCCGATCCCGTCTGCGGCACCAATGATGAGGAACGCGCCTGCCGCAGCGAGGCTCAGGGTGTTCGTGTCGGAAGTCATGGGATGTTCACGGCTGAAGGGTCAAGGGTCGTACGCTCGATCGCCAGCAGCGACACATCGTCCTTGGGCGAACCTCGGCACCAGTCCGTCACGGCGGATGCGATGTGGTCAATCCCCGCGCGCAGCGGGAGATCGCGAACCTGCCCGATCTCGGAGATCAGGCGTTCCAGGCCGAACTCGTTCCCGGCTGCGTCGCGGGCTTCGACGACGCCGTCCGTGTAGAAGTAGAGGCGGTCGCCAGCTTCCATGGTCAGGCGCTCGGACTCGTACCGGGTGTCTTCGAGCATGCCGACCGGTCGCCCTCCGCCTGCGACCGGTGCCGGCGGACCTCCTCGCGGCATGAGCACGGGCGGGGGATGACCCGCGACGACGTACTCGATCACGCCGGTTCCGGGGGCGGCGATTCCGTAGATCAGCGTGAAGTACTGCTGGGTGCGATCCATCGGAAACTGGCGGTTCAGGCGTTCCGCGATGCGGGTGGGCGGCACGCTGACCGCCGTTTCGCCCAGATTCTCGGTGACGAGCGCCCCTTCTCCGGGCGTCAGCAGGTGCGCCAGCGTGAAGGACAGCAGGGATGCCGCGACGCCATGGCCGCTGACGTCCAGGATGTAGATCCCGATCCCACCATCCGGCAAAGGCACGATGCCGACCGCGTCACCGGCGAGGTCATCGCAGGGATGGAAGGCATGAGCGAGAAGGAAGGTGCCGGCACGCACCTCCGGCGGAGGCAGCAACGACCTCTGGACGCGGGCAGCCAGCCTCAGATCTTCCTCGAGCGCCTGCTTCGAGCGCCGCAGTGCTTCTTCGGTCTGGCGGCGTGCCGTCACGTCCGACTGAACGCCGATGAAGTGCGTCAGGCGGCCGGCCGTGTCGCGTACCGGCGTGATCGACAGCCGGTTCCAGAACGGCACGCCATCCCTGCGGTAGTTCAGGATCTCGACAACACACTCGCGGCCGGCGTTCAATGCGGCTCGGATCTCGTCCGCCGCGGCGGGATCCGTGTCCTTCCCCTGGAGGAATCGACAGTTGAGGCCGATCGCCGCGGAGGCGGTGTAGCCCGTCATCCGCTCGAAGCCGCGATTCACGTAGATCAGGGGCCGACCCGGCTTCTGCGCATCGGCGATGGTGATGCCCTCGGCCGCGACATCCAGGGCGCGGTCCTTGAGTGTCAGCCAGTCGGAGAGCTTGCCGTCGGGTGGGAGTGCCGTCACGTGTTCCTCGTCGCTGAGTCAGGGTCGTGTTCTCCGGGCGGGCGTTCCGTTCGCCGCCGAAGACGGCTCTGGAAGAGGCTGAGCAAAGGTACTCCATTCCTTACGCGGAGGACATGGGTCTCCTCTCGCGTCGCGCGTACCCCGCCCTTGCCGTACCGGCGACTCGCCGCGGCCGGCCTCTCCCCCGCGGGCCCAGCGCTCCTCAGAACCGGCGCTCGATCCCCACCACGGCGTAATGGAGCCACGCGAACGTGTAGACCTCGTCCACGTCGGCGCCGCCCTCGACCGTGCGGTAGCCCGCGGTCAGGGTCCACGCGTCGCCGAGATCGCGGCCCAGCGTGAGTGCGACGTCCTCGGCGCGGCCCGGTCCGCCCGCCAGCGCGTCGGCGTCGAGGCCCAGCTGCCAGCTCGGCGCGAAGCGCCACTCGCCCGCGACGTGCAGCAGCGGCACGAAGCCGAGGTCGGTCTTGCGGCTCGTGACGGTGCCCTGGACGAGTTCGATCTTCGCGTCGCGCACCTTGGCGGTGAATCCCGTCCACCACGTCCAGCGCGCGCCCTCGTGCAGTCGGTAGCGGTAGGAAAGCCGGTACGAGTTGAACTGGTACGTCGCCTCGACGGGCACGCCGGGCGCATAGGCGGCGCCGGCGAAGTCGATCGTCCGGCCGGGGATGCCGGTCTCAATGATCGAGAACGGCGCCGCCAGCACGCGGAGCGCATGCCGCTCGCCGGTGCGCCACGTGAGGTAGGCGCGGCCCGCGGGCCACGGTCCGGAACCTGCGAGGTCGCAGAGCGTGAAGCGGGTCCCCGAGGCATCGTTCGGGATCTGCACGTCGTTGAGGCTCTGCCACGCTGGGCCGCCCTCGATCCGCACGGTGAAGCGGGGCGCCTCCGTGGCGCGGGCCACTGGGGCGGGACAGGCGCCGGCGAGGCAGGCAACGCTCAGCGCCAGCGCGGGGGCTGCGGGAAGCCGAAAAGCGTTCATGGGGTCCCTCCGGGTGACGCCTGCCACTCGGCCTCGGTCGGCCGGCATGGGGCTATCTCTTCTTCGGCCCTGCAGGAAGCTCGCAGGCGGCGTCCGCACAGCGGCCGGTGAGTCGGAGCCGGTTCTTCGCGAACCAGCGGTAGCCGAGGTCGAGCAGTTGCGCGATGCCGGGCAGGCGTGTCGGTGCGACAAGAACCCCGAACCCCGCCGCGGTGTAGAGGCGACGAAACACCTCGACCCCTTCGACCAGAGTGCCGTCGGGCAGCCGGCCATGGATGCGGTCCATGAGGGCCTCCATCGTCACGCCGACGGAAGCGGCGTCGAACGCCTCCTCCGCGATGTCGACGAAACGGATGCGCTGCCGCCTGTCGAGCCGGCGAAGCACCCTGACCTCGTGCCTGCAGAGCGGACAGCGGCCGTCGTAGAACGCCTCGATGTCGAAGGTGGTCATGTCCGATCGTCCATGGCTCTTAGACGACGATCCCATCCGAAAGGATTCGAGAACGCCAGCCGGACACCCGCCTCGCGGTCACGCCAGCTCCAGGTCGAACTCCGGCGGGCCGACCGTGACGATACCCAGGTGCCCATCGATCGTGATCACGTCACCGTCGCGAAGCTGCTCCACCGCGCGGTCGGCCTCCGGGCTGCGCGGATCGCGGTTGAAGGCCACGCCCGAACACTCCGCCAGCTCCACGGCCTGGACGAGCACCGCCATCCGGCTCCGGTGCGGGTCGAGCGACAGCTCGCGTCGGTAGAGGAGCGCAGCATCCGACCACAGCGAGGCCCAGACCGCCCGCACCGCATCGAGGACGGCGTGATCCCCCTCCAGCCCGACGAAGGAGTCGTGGAGCCCGGCAAAGGACGACTGCCGCGAGTCCTCCCCGGGCGCCGACGAGCGAACGGCCACGGCGCCGTCGCCGACGTGGTCCGCCAGGGCCCGGCGGATCTGCGCGGCGATCGCTTCCGGGATCCGGGTGCGCAGGAAGGCGGATCGGATCCGCAGCGCGGCGTCCCACAGTTCCTCCCACCGCATGGCGTCCAGGGGCTTGCGGCCCAGCTCCATCGCGATGTGCCCGCTCAGGCTGGCGTCGGCGACGAACCGTTCGTACGCCCTCGTCGTGATGCAGAATCCCCGGGGAACCCTGAATCCCGCCTGGATGAGCGAGCCGAGCCTGGCCGCCTTGCCGCCGACCAGCCTGTCTCCCGCAGCGGCGGCCCCGGCCAGGGGGACTATGCACGACGCCTGGGAACCCACTGCCGGACCTCTTGGAAACGGGTGACGTGAAGGTACCGCGCGATGTCGAGGCGAAACAGACCGCTGGAGTCGGCGCGGACGAAGGTGTCGAGGTAGGGGTGCCGGTCGATGAGCAGGCGGGACCAGCGCTCGAACTCCGGTCCCGTCGCCACTTCGTGCGCGCGGCCGGTCGCCGTCACGGCTTCGACGTCCATGAGCCGGCCGGGAAGCGCCGAGCGGTTGTCGACGACGAGCGCCACGTGGGCGCACGCGGAGAGCAGCCGGTACTTCCTGGTGGCCTTCTGCGTCGCGAAGAACGCTGCATCGAGGTCAGGGGTCATGGCGTACGCCACCAGCGAACCGTACGGTTGCCCCTCGCCCTGCGTGCACAATACCCCGTACGGCTGGCCGTCGAGGAGCCGCCTGATGGTCCTGTCGAGGTCTTCACCCGGACCACGGTCCGGGGCGGCCTCGCCCGCGATTTCGTCGGGTACGCGCATGTTTTTCCCCCGCCCTCTCTGCGGCTCCTGTCGAATCCTGCGACACGCCGAGTGTGGGGCGGCCAGCGGCGGCGCGGCGGCTGCCGCTCAGCCGGCCCGGCCCGCGAACAAGGCATTGCACTCCGGTTCGAGCACGCCGCCGATGATCGTACAGACCCACCCCGGGCTGCGGCGCACCACCTCCTCGGAGAGGATGTCGATCTGCCGCCAGCCCTGCTGCTGCAGGAAGCGGATCGACGAGCCGAACACCACCGTGCCGATGCCGCTCCAGAGGATGGCCGCCAGGCACATGGGGCACGGCTCCGCGGTCGTGTAGAGGACGAGGCCGGATTCACCTCCGCCGCGACCGGATTCGGCGAGGCGGTTGATGGCGTCGATCTCCCCGTGCCACGTCGGGTTGATCGCCGACTTGTTCCACCCCTCCGCCACCACCTCACCCGTATCGGCGCGGACGATCAGGGCGCCGAAGGGCAGACGGGGACAATGGGCGGTCAGCGCGATGGCCCGACGCATGAAGCGTTCGTGATCGAGGGATGGCATCACTCGGCGATGGTACCAGATGGCGGCCAGTCGCGCGGTTCAGGCACTCGGTCAGCCGGGTATTCGTGGGTCTTCCGCCGCGTCTGGTGCCGATGCTCGTGCGGGTCTCATGGATCCAGCAGGCAGTGCATCGTTCACCCCACCCGCGAGTCCGAAGGACCCGGGCAGCGAGTTGTCCGGAGAAGCCGGGCCGGTTCCGCCCCGCGGTGCTCTGGCGCGCGTTGCGATCCCCGCCTACCGGCCGCCGCCCAGCAATCCGCGCTGGCGCGCGACGAAGGCCGCGAAGTCAGTGCCGGCAGGCGTTGTGTGCCAGAGGGCGACCTCGTCGATGCCCAGGAAGCCGGCCTTCCTGAGCGACTCCATGCTCTTCGCCTTGAGCGCATGGGCAGCCCGGAGCGTCTGGTTCAGTCGCGCGGTCGCCGACTCCGTCGCAGGAGACGGGGCGCCCGCGTCAAATGCCTCGCTCAGCACCCGCCCCATCGACCCCGAGGGTGCCGGGCGCCCCGTCAGGGAGGCGATGGTCGGGGCCACGTCGTAGATCTCGCAATGCGGCGCGGTCCGCCCTTCCACCACGCCCGCCCCCACGACCACCAGGGGTGTGACGCTCGACCCCGTGCTGTAGGGCTCGTGCCAGCCTTCGTCGGCCTGGCCATGATCACCGCAGACCAGCAGAACCGCGTCCTTCCACAGGTCCTGTTCCTTCAACCACTGCACGAACTCGCCCAGATGCCCGTCGGCGCGTTCGCACGCCATGCGGTACGGGGACTCCGCGTGCCAGATGTCCCGGTACCATGGCTCCTTGGCGTACTGGCTCCTGCTGACCTTGTCGCCCTCGATGCCGGCGCGCTGCAGGTGCACGCGCATGAAGACGGGCTTCTTCTCGAGCAGGACCTCCTTCGCCCGCTCGATGACCCAGGCGTCCGGGTTGTGCGGTCCTGCCAGGTAGACACCGAAGCCCCCGCTCACGTCCTTGTATGAATAGGCGTTCACGACGAATGCGGTCTGCGCTTCCTCGAACTGATGCTGGATCATCGCCGTCCGGATACCGTCGGTACCGATGAACGGCGTGCCCGCCATGAGCATGGGATTCGGCATGGAGCACGACCACGGATACCGCGGATCGTTCTTCGGATGCCCGGGCAGCGGCAGGTGCATCGCCTCGTACCGGCACCCCTCCCCCGCCAGACGCAGAAGGTTCGGCATCGAGAAGCGTTCCGGCGCCCGCGCCGCCAGGCCGTCGATCACGAATAGAATGACGCGCTGCGCCCGCGGGGTCGTCACCTTCCCTGTCCCGGTCCCCCCGCGCGCCCCGGGCGCGTGAGGTCCTGCGAGCAGACAGCACGCCAGCACCCACGCGATTCGCCATCGCGTCATGGTCACCTCCGGCGGTGGAGTCTCATCGAGTCGAGCGACCGCATGCGACACCTGGCTTCCCGGGACTCGGCCGCGTTCCGGGAGAGGCGATGCTATTCCATGAACGGCGGCTCGCCTTGGATGCTGCGGGTGATCTCCAGCGCCCGCTCCACGTCGACCCTGCGCCCCCGCCAGACCAGCCAGATCGCCCCCTCGGCCCCGCCGACGCCCCCGGCCGAGCCCTGCCAGGCTTCGACATTCGCCAGGATCCTCAGGGCCTCGATCTCCGTGACGATCTGGCCGCGCAGGATGCGCATGAACGGCTGTGCGGTCAGCGCCTCGACGGGCGAATCGAGCTTCTCGGCGACTTCGCTCACCCGGCCGGCGATCTGCTTTTCCAGGCCGATGGGGATGACCACGCGGGCCATTCCCGCGGCCATCAACGGCTCGATCTTGCCGGTCGTCCCGCCCTCCCTGGTGCGGGCCCACACGCCCGCGATCCCGCGTTCGTAGTCCAGGGCGTTGCCACCCTTCATGATCACGTCGTCCGGTCGGACCCGCGAAAGCACCTCGTCCAGCCCGAGCTCGGGGTGATACTGGCCCTTGATGATGACCACTTCCTTCATGGGCGTGACGCCGGCCCAGGTCCGGCCGCCCTTCTGCGGCAGGACCTGGCCGCGCACCATCGCGCCCGGCTTGATGTCCTGCCCGAGCAACTCCTCCGCGACGTAGGTGTTGGTCGTCCCCTTGCAGATCACGACCATGCCGCCCCGCATGGCCTGTCGCACGGCGGGCATCTCGGCGACCCCCTTGGCGATCAGCCGCTTGCCCTCCGCCACGGTCAGGACGGCGTGCGCCTGGACCAGGTCGGCTTCGTCCGCGCCTCCCGCGGGTGACGCCGCCGGAGCGGAACCAGCGCCCAGGACGCCGGCCAGGATCACGAGGGAACACGAACCAGCGTGAGCGATCGCACGGCAGCGGGCCCGGAACATGGCTGGCTCCCCTCAAGGTGCGAAACCGCGTGACTATCCGCCGAAGTAGTGCGCCTCGGGATGGTGGACGACCACGGCCACCGTGGACTGCCCGGGAACGAGTTGGCCCGCGGACATCAGGCTCATCCCCAACTCCCTCCCGGCCGGGAGCAGACGGAACACCCTGCGCTGCTCCTTCACGTCGGGAAGCGCCCAGGAGCCCCACGAACAGCGCCGGCCAAGATCACCGGCGAGCCCCAGTTCCTGGCGTACCCGCTCGAACACCAAGTTGGCCGCCGCCTCGGCGGTCTGCGCGGCCAAGGAACTCTCACACGCTGGAGCGTCAGTCTACACCGGTGGCGGTGCCGCGAGCCATCGAGACGCCGTGACCGCCGGTGGGCTCCGTCCCGGTCCCACCGCCCCGCGCC
>CAZSQE010000002.1:0-26339 GCA_964608905.1 uncultured bacterium
CCTACGCGCCGGCCGGCCCCGACGCCTGGGCCCACGGGATCGCCGCCCTGCTCGGCGACGGCGAGCGGCGCGCCGAACTGGCGCAGCGCGGGCTCGCGCGGGCGCGGGGGTTCACCTGGGCGCGCACGGCGGAGTTGACGCTGGCGGTGTACGCGGAGGCGGCCGGCGCGTAGGCGCGGCGCGCCGCCTCAGTGCGCGCTCGCGTCCCGGAACACGCGCGCCACCGTCAGGAACAGGATGCGCACGTCGAGCGCCAGCGACCAGTTGCGGATGTAGTAGAGGTCGTACTCGATGCGGCGGTCGAGCGGCGTGTCGCCGCGCAGCCCGTGCACCTGCGCCCAGCCGGTGATGCCCGACTTCACGTGGTGGCGCAGCATGTAGCGCGGCACCGAGGCGCGGAACTGCTCCACGTAGACCGGCCGCTCCGGCCGCGGGCCCACCAGGCTCATCTCGCCCACGAGCACGTTCCACAGCTGCGGCAGCTCGTCGAGCGACAGCGGCCGCAGCACGCGGCCGGCGCGCGTGCGGCGCGGGTCGCCCGGCTTCGTCCACCCCGGCTCCCCCTCCGCCTCCGCGTCGGTGCGCATGGTGCGGAACTTGAGCATGCGGAAGCGCCGGCCGTTCATGCCGACCCGCTCCTGCGCGTAGAGCACCGACCCGGGCGAGTCGAGCCGCACCCACAGCGCCAGCGCCAGCAGCACCGGCGACAGCACCACCAGCCCCAGCGCCGAGAGCACGAGGTCGAACGCGCGCTTGAGCACCGCGTTCCAGCCCTGCCCCGGCGTCTCGGTCACCAGCACCACCGGCATGCCGTCGAAGTCCTCGACGCTGGCGTTCAGCGTGAACGCGCGCGCCAGGTCCGGCACCAGCCGCACCGCCGCCGTCGAGTCGGCCAGCCCCTCGAGCGCCTGGTGCTCGGCCTCGTGCTCGGCGCGCGCCAGCGCCAGGTAGACGATCTCCGCCCCGGTGCGCTCGACCAGCGCCGGCAGCTCGGCCACCGTGCCCAGCACCGGCACGCCGGCCACCTGCGTGCCCGGAGCCACCGGGGAGGCCGCCACCATCCCGCGCACGTCGAGGCCGAAGTCGCGGTGCTCGCGGATCTTCTCCAGCAGCGCTACCGCCAGACTGCCCGTGCCGACGACGAGCGCGCCGCGCAGGTTGCGGCCGCGGCGGCGCACCGCGCGCAGCGTCGTGCGGATGGCCAGCCGGCTCGCCACCAGCAGCGCCGTCGCCAGCAGGGTGAAGATGAGCAGCGTGAAGCGCGACAGCTCGCCCTTGGTGAAGTACGAGCCCACCGCCGCCAGCGCGCCGACCAGCACCATGCCCTTGACGAGGGCGCCGACCTCCTGCGCGAGCCGGGCGGTGCGCGCCGAGCGGTAGATGCGGAAGGAGCGCAGCACCAGCAGCGCGCAGGGCGTGAGCACCGCGCCGAACCACAGGTAGGTGCCGAGCGGCGGGACGCCGAGCGGCGCCGGCAGGCCGAGCGCGTGGAAGCGCAGCCAGTACGCCCCGAGCCACGCGAGCACGAGGACGGCCCCGTCGAGCACGAAGACCGCGCTGGCGAGGACCTGGCGTTGGCGGGCGAGCATGGTGCGGTGAGGCTAGCGCACCTGGCGCTCTGGCGTGAAGGCAGTCTCCAAGGCCCGTCCTCGTCAGGCACGGCGGGCGCCTGGACAGGACGCCGCGGACTACTAGAACCCCCGTCGCGGCAAGGTGATGGTGTTACGCCTCAACCGCCCCACCCCGGAGCTGATGACTCCTACCGTGACCCGGGCGGGGGAGTCGGTTCGTTCCTGCCGCACCCCGAGTCCCGAGGGGGCGGAACATGGAAATCCTCGCCGTGTCGGCGCTGGTCCTGCTGGCCGGGCCCCCCGTCACCGGGCCGCTGCGACCGTCTCCTCCGCCGGCCCGGCCGCCGAGACCCCGCCGAAGAAACCATCGCGCACGAGGCGGGCGGCGAAGGCCGGGGCGCCGAGGTCGTTCAGGTGCACGCGATCCGCAAAGTGGTCCGGGTTGTCGTCCGCGCCGGTGTAGTCCCAGATCCGTTCACCGCCACCGGCGGCCCGGTGGATGCACGCGATCCACGTCGTCCAGTTCGTGATGCGCACGAAGTAGTCGGGCAGGTAGGGCGTGGCGACCAGGCGAACGTCGATGCCGGCCGACCGCGCCAGCCGGACGGTGCGCCCGAGCGCCGCGAGGTTCTCCTCGCGTGCGGTCAGGGAGAAGCCGGGCGCCGCGCGCGTCGCCGCGATCAGGCCCGGCTCGATCCGGTAGCGGTTGACCCAGTCCTGATCTGAGCGCCTCAGGTAGTAGAGGGCGCGGAGGGGCATCTCACCGTTGAGGGAGTACAGGTGCGACAGTCGCGTGGCCGCGTGCTGCACGGGGAACACGCCGGCGGCGAGGCGCCCGAGTTCGGGGCAGCCGTTCCAGTAGGACCTCAGGTCGGCCAGCGCGTAGTCCTCCTCGTTCACGTTCGTGATCTCGAGGACCAGCAGCCGTGGCGGGGCGTTGCGCGCCAGGTAGTCGCGCAGCACGGCCTCCCCGATGCGCGTGGACATGCCGTTGTAGCCGAGGTTCAGCACCGGGGCATCGAGCAGCCGGGCCAGCTCGGGTGCGTAGAACCCGTTCACGGCCCGCGAGTCACCGAGCACAATCACGCGGGCGGCCTGCCCGCCGCGCTGCAGCAGCGAGAAGCGGAACTGGCTCCGCGCCAGCACGCGAGCGAAGCCCCACGCGAAGAACCGGTCGCCGGCCCCGACCAGGAGTGCCAGCAGCGCGAGCCTCGCCAGCGTCCTGCCCAGCACGTGTCCGCTCATCGCCGGCCTCAGAACTGGAAGTAGATGAAGTTCGCGCCCGAGAACGTCCCGAACAGCGCGACGCACCAGAGCATCAATGCCGCGGTGGCGAACCGCAGCGCCGGCTGCCGGGCGAGACGCTCGAAGAGGCCCGGGCGGAACGAGAGCGCCTCGACACCGATTACGATGCCGACCACCAGCAGCGCGCGCGCGATCAGGAAGCGGTGCTGAACCGCCCCGAAAGCGAACGGCGCGCGCGTCGCGATCCCGACGATCATGTCGGCCGCCGCGCCGAAGCTCGGCGAGCGGAAGAAGATCCACGCGAACGTGACGGCGTGGAACACGATCAGCCAGGATGCCAGCGTCACCACGCGCGGCGGCAGCCGCAGCCGGCGCGCCGTCCGGCGGAGCCCCGGTCCGAGCCAGCGCTCGAGGACGAGGAAGACACCGTGCAGGCCGCCCCAGGCTACGAACGTCCACGCGGCGCCGTGCCAGAGCCCGGCCAGGAGCATCGTGACCATGGCCGCCCCGGCATGCGACCAGGTCTCCGCGCGGACGCCGAGCGGCCGCTCCGACTCGATCCGGCGCGACAGGCCGTAGGCCACCGGCAGGAACAGGTAGTCGCGCAGCCAGCTGGAGAGCGAGATGTGCCAGCGCGCCCAGAACTCGCCGAAGCCGCGCGCGAAGTACGGCCGGTCGAAGTTCACGCCGAGGTCGTAGCCGAGGATCTTCGCGCAGCCGAGCGCGATGTCTGAGTAGCCCGAGAAGTCGCAGTAGATCTGGAACGAGTAGAGATAGACCGAGAGGAGCAGGCTCGCGCCGGCGTGGACCCCTGGCTCCGCGAAGAAGGGACTGACCAGAGCCGCGAGGGAATCCGCCACGACCACCTTCTTGAAGAACCCCCACAGCACCTGCTGGAAGCCCTCGCTGGCGCGCTCGAGATCGAACCGGCGATCGCTGCGCAGCTGCGGCAGGAGGTTGCGGGCGCGCACGATCGGACCGGCCAGGACGTGGACAAACAGGCCGACCGACGCGGCGAAGCGCGGCAGGCTCGTCTCGGGCTCGATCTGCCGCCGGTAGACGTCGAGCAGATAGCCCATGCACTGGAACGTGTAGAACGAGATGCCGATGGGCAGCACGGCGTGCCACGGGATGTCGGGCGTCTGGATCCCCACCAGACCGAGCGTCGTGCGGAGCGATCCGACGCCGAAGTGGAGGTACTTGAACACGCCGAGCAAGGCGAGGTTGGCGGCCAGGCCAAGGACCAGCACTCTCCGGCGCTCGACCGGGCCGGACAGGCGCTGTATGTACCGGGCGGCCAGGAAGGCGACGCCAGTCTGGAACCAGAGCAGCGGGAGCAGCCGCCAGTCCCACCACGCGTAGAAGACGTAGCTCGCCACCAGCGTCAGGCCGAGGCGGAGGGGGCCGCGCGTCGCCCAGTAGAGGACGAGGAAGACGGGGAGGAATACCACGAAGGCGAGGCTGTTGAAGAGCATTCGGGTGGTGGCTCTCGCGTGATGATAGCGGGCGGCGGGCGGGCGGCGGCAGGACGACGCTCACTGCACGTTAGCGAATGCCCGAACGGGTCCGCAAGCCAGCAGCCGGCGGGCCTCCAAGGGGCCGTAGCGTAGCGGTCCGCCCCTCACGCCTTGCGTTCCGGGCGCAACTCGGGCGACCAGCAGAGACGGGCCAGACGCCACCACGGGTGCGGGCCGCCCCGCCGGAAGGGTCGCGCCACCTCGCACGCGAGCCCGTGGGAGACGAAGCCCACAAGCATCAACGCGCGTATCCACGGGCCCTGCGAACTGCGGTACTTGAGGAAGTACCGCAGCATGCTCCGGTAGTAGTGGTAAACGGCCTCCGGGTTGGAGGCGTGACTGGCACCGACGTGGTGGACGACCTCGAAGGCGGGCACGTAGTGCACGTCGTGGCCTCCGGCGCGGAGGCGGTGGCACCAGTCCGTGTCCTCGCAGTACATGAAGTAGCCCTCGTCCAGCGGACCGACCGCGGAGGCGATCCGGGCCGGGGAGGCGAGGCACGCGCCCGACAGCCAATCCACAGGGCGGGGCTCCGACCCGGAGTCCAGCGCATCCAGGTACGAGCGCGTCATCGGGCCCGCCATCCGACCCACGCGGCGCCAGAGTGGCCGCAGCCACGAGGCACCAGCCAGCGCCCGCAGGCCGAGGAAGTGGTACACGAGGCGGATGGGCCCGGGAAAGGCCTGGGCCGAAGGCTGCACGCGGCCGTCGGGATAGACGAGGCGCGGCCCGACGGCCCCGACACGCGGCTCGCCGTCCAGGTATCGCACCAGCGCCGTGAGGCTGCCCGGCGTCGCGACGCAATCGGGATTCAGCCAGCACACGACACGGCCGCGCGCACGGGCCAGGCCGAGGTTAGTGGCCCGCGCGAAGCCGATGTTCCTTCCGGCCTCGATCAGGACCGCATCCGGGAATCCCCGGCGCACCATCTCGACCGAGCCATCGCGGGAGTCGTTGTCCACGACGATGGCCTCGCAGTCGAGCCCGTCGGCCGCGGCGGGCAGGGAGCCCAGGCACGCCGCGAGCAAATCACGGGTGTGGAACGAGACGATTACGACGGAGAGGTCGGGGGTGGACAATCATCCGGCTCCGCGGGCCCCCGGCGCGACTGCTGGAGGTCCCACAGCTTGAGGTTGCGTGCGAGGCGATAGCAGCCCAGCAACATCGCCAGGACCAGCCCGTGCGCGCCATCGCGCCAGCCCTGCTGCCAGAAATACTTGTAGCCCGAGTACAGCGGAGGCTCGGCCAGCAGCCGCGTCCACGTCATGCGGACACCGGCGCGATCCATGCCCTCGGCCTCCAGGGAGGTGTAGCGGGCCATCTTGTCGACCCAGTCATCCACCCGCCCGTGCGAGTAGTGGCGGATCGGGTGGCGCAGGGTCCCGACCGGAACGGCCACCTCCGCCCTCTCGTGGATGTCACGGTTCCAGCGCGCCTGGCCGCGCGCGTAGAGCCTGACGTGATACTGCGGATACCACCCACCATGACGGATCCACTTCCCGAACATGTAGTCGAGATGCGGGATGCGGTAGGCCTGGAAGCGCGGGGACACCATCGTCTCGCGAATCTCGCGCGTCAGGTCCTCCGGCACAACCTCGTCGCAGTCCACCGAGAGGATCCAGTCTCCGGTCGCCTGCTCGTCCGCCCAGCCGCGTTGGTCCGAGAAGCCCTCGAAGCGGCGGATCAGCACCCGGTCGGTGAACCCCTTCGCAACGGCGGCCGTGGCATCCGTGGTCTGCTCGCTGACGACGACCACGAGTTCGTCGGCCCAGCGCACGGACTCGAGGCACCGGGCGATGCGGTGCTCCTCGTCGTGGGCGATAATCACGGCGCTCAGGGTCATGACCGCGCGCCTCCTCCGCGGAACGATACCATCATGGTGAGGAAGGCACGGCGCGCCTCGGTGAAGGCCCCCCGCCGCCCGGTCGCCGCCCGGTAGAGCAGCCACATTCCCGCCAGCAGGTAGTGGACGCGTCGGAGCCAGCGCAGCCCCGCGGGCGAGTGCGGCACCCCATGCTTGCAGAAGTACAGCTGCAGGTTCCCGTCCCCGTCCATCGGCGTGAGGCTCTGGTTCGCCCCGCCCTGGCTGCGCTCGTGGACGACCGACCAGGTCGGAACGTAGTGCACCTCGAACCCGGCGTCCCGCACGCGCACGCACCAGTCCACGTCTTCGACGTACATGAAGAAGTCCTCGTCGAACTCCCCCACCCGCTCGAGGACATGCCGCGGGAACATCAGGAAGCAGCCCGACAGCACGTCCACGGCCACGGGGCCGGAGGGCGGATCGAGCAGTGCGCGGGAACGCCACGCGGGGATCCAGCGACGGAAAACGAACAGGCCGAGCGACTCGATGATCTCGTTGCGATAGGTGGGACGGTACGTAGCCGTGACCTCGGCCTGCCCGTTGGGGCGAAGCACCCTAGGCCCCACGGCGCCCACCTGTGGGTGTTCGTCGAGGTAGCGGAGCAGACCCGGGATGGTCTCCGGCGGCACGACCACGTCGGGATTGACGAGCAGGAACCGGTCGCCGCGGGCCACGCGCAGCCCCCGATTGACGCCGCCCGCGAAGCCGAGATTGCGCGGTTGCCGCACGAGCCTCGCCCAGGGGAAGTCCCGCTCGACGATCGCCGCCGATTCGTCGGGCGAGGCGTTGTCCACGACCACGGCCTCGAGCCAGCCGGCACGCGCGTGAGCCTCGAGCGAGCGCAGGCAGTCGGCGATGACCGCGGCGCTGTTGTAGAGCACGACGACGGCGCTGACCGTCGGGACCACGCCTTCGGGCGGAGACTCGGGTCGCGAGGAATCCGTCATGCTGTCAGCCCGCCTGCCCATGTCCGGAGCCGGACCTCCAGACTAGCCGCCAGCGGTCCCGCGTGGTCAGCGCCATCGTCACGCCCCACAGCAGGGCAACCACGAACGTGGCGTTCACCTCGCCCAATGGGTAGTGCATGTTCGCGATCACCATGACCTGGATGGTCACCGCCGCGGTGCCGGCGCACCAGGCAGCGGCCCACGGTTCGGCCAGGCGCCGCCCGCGCATGCCCAGCGCCACCGCCGCCACCAGCGATCCGATGAAGAGCACCAGCCCGGGCAGTCCCTGCTTCAGCCAGACGAGCAGGTAGTTTTGGTGGACGAACCACTGCTCCTGCATGGTGCGGAAGAACGGGTCGCGGGTGACGATGGAGTGACCCAATCCCCGCCCCCACAGCGGTGCCGTGGCGATGTCCTTCAGCACGCGATCGTATTCGAGCAGACGAACGAAGTTCGACGCCGTCTCGCTGGTGTACTGGAGTCCGGTGGAGGTCGAGAGGCGGCGCCACGCCCCCTGCGCGATACCCGGGATGTCGAAGGCCGCGGAGAGCAGGGCCATGGCCACCGTCAGGACGAGAGCGAAACCGGCCAGCAGACGGCCGGCACGCGCCCAGCGCTGGCGGGCCCCGGGCCCACGGCCGGCGTATGTGGCCACCGACCATGCCACCCCCGCGATCAAGCCGAGCCAGTAGCCGCGCGTGAAGGAGAGGAACTGGTGGGCGACGAGCGGCAGCAGGGCCAGCATCGGCAGCCAGCGCTGACGGGGCGTCGCGCCCCGCAACGCGAAGTTGAACAGGAGGACCGCGATCAGGCCCGAGACAGCGGTGAAGTAGATGCCGCCCGTGCGGGTGCGCGCCTCCGCGAAGAACTGAATCCCCACGGCCGCGTGCCCCAGCGCGGCGGTCCACAGCACCGCGAGGATGGCCATGACCCGCGCCCGCTCCATCTGCAGGTTGGCGACCAGCAGGGAGCTGAGCAGCGCGAGCACCGCCAGCAGCTCGAGCCCCGCGAAACGCAGGGAGTTCCCCGCCAGCAGTCCCCGCAGGAGGCTCACCGCGGTGGCCGCCCCGTAGAGCAGGAGCCATGCGGTCAGCGGGGTGCGCCGCACCGCGAGGGCCTCGTGACGGAACGCGACCAGGTAGCAGGTGAACATGAACAGGATGCCGATGCTGAGCAGGGAGAGCAGCAGCGTCAGCGTCCCGTGCGTGTAGTCCACGAAGGTGCCGCCCGCGACGACCAGGAGATATGCGGCAAGGAAGTCCAGCGGGCGGGCGCGCTGCAGCAGGGCGAAACCCAGCACAACGACCGCCGCGACCCAGTGGACGAGGAAGAAGAGACCGAGGACGGCGGCCAGCAGGAGCCACCAGCCCGCGGCTTCAGGCCAGCGGGGGCGGTCGGCGGCTCCGACGGCCGCGGTGCTCATCTCGTCGCGTCCGGCTCAGGTGGCAGGGTTGGGATGCCGCCCGGCCCTGCGCGGCTCCCCCTGGAACGCCGCCCAGGCGACCCCCACCGCGAGGCTCAGGAAGAGGGCTCCGAGGACGAGGAACGCCCGCTTCGGGCGGGCCTTGCGTTCCGGTGGGACGGCCTTGTCCAACACCTCCACCGTGACGACGTCCCGCGTCTCGGCGAGCCGGGCCTCCTCGAACTGCGCGGTCAGGAGCAGATAGAGCTGCTCCTGCACCTTGGCGTCGCGCAACAGCCTCGCGATGTCGATTCCGGTGGACGGGAGCCGCTGGAGCTGCCGGTCGAGCTGCGCCAACTGCTCGAGCACCTGCTGCTCCTCCTCGCTCGAGCCGCGCGAATAGCTGCGGATGACCCCCAGCCTCACCTGCAACGCCATGCGCTGCGCGGCGAGCTGGGCCGCCGACTCGATGGCGCTCGACATCTCCGCCGAGATGACGACGGTCTTGTGCTTCGCCTGGTAGTCCGTGAGCAACTGCTCCGTACGCGAAAGCTCCTGCCGCGTCTCGCCGAGCCGCTGTTCCAGAAACATCCTGGTGCGGCGCCCCTTGGTCATGCGGACTTCGCGATTGAAGCGGTCGAGCAGCTCGACGTAGGTGTTGGCCATCTCCGCCGCACGGCGCGCGTCGTGGTCCTCCACGGAGATCTCGAGCGTGCCCGCGGCGGACAGCTTGAACTTCGCGTGGCGGTGCAGCTCGCCGATGGCGTCCCCGAGGCGCTTCTTCCGGTAGCGCTTCTGCAGCTCGAAGCGCTCCACGATCTGCTGGCTGATCGTCCGGCTCTCCAGGATGGCGACGAACACGTCCGCCGGGGTCGCCTCCGTCGGGATCCGCACACCCGGCATCGCCAGGCCACGCACCAGGCTCGCGATGCCGAAGCCGGACTGCTCCTCGCTGGGAGGGAGCAGCACGGCCTGCGCCCGGTACCATGGCGGCAGAAGCAGAGCCACAACGACGGTAAGAGCAGTGACCGTGCCGACCAACATGCCGATCCCGCGCCGCTTTGCCCAGATGCGGTCCCAGAGGTCGGCCAGTTCGTAGGTCTTGTCCATGGTCCTCCGTTTCAGCGGGAGCCCCGTGTCGCCCGCGCGGTCGGCCGCAACTGCCCGAGAAGAGACACTACTTCACGCTCTGGATCGCGAGGATGATGGCGGCCACGCTGGCGAGCGACGTAAGCACGTCCTTCGCCTGCTCCCAGGCGGTGATGTCCGGCCTCTCCGGCACCCAAATGAAGTCCCCCGGATCGAGGGTGCGCACGTTGCGCGCCAGCATTGTCTGCCCGGTCACCGCCCGCGTGACGCGCACCTTCCCCTGCCAAGCACGATCGGTGAAGCCACCAACCTGCTTCACGTAGTCATGCACGCTCGTGCCGGCCGCGTAGTTGAGGATTCCCGGCCGACGCACCTCGCCGTCCACGCGGATCGAGGAAACCAGTCGCTCCACGAAGACCGTGTCGCCATCCAGCAGCAGCAGGTCCAGGTCACGGTCAGCCTGCAGCCGGCTCCAGTCCACACGATAAGTCCCCTGCTGTCCCGCCAGCTTCGTGCGCAACACCTCGTACTCAGACGAAGTGAGGTCTCGCCGCGAGAGCCTAAGGAGCCGGTCCAACTCCTGATCCTTCTCCTGGCTCAAAGCGTTCTCCCGGTGCACACGGATGGCCGAGAGATCGGCCGTCGGCCGGAAGCTGCCTGCTGAACCCACAAGGTGGCTGAGCCTATCCCTGCCCTCCCGAATGGGGTAGACACCGGGGCGTTGCACCTCACCCATGATGGTAACTTCGTGCTGTTCGTGGTATTCGGGGAGGTAGTAGACGTACAGGCGTTCACCATCCTCGAGCGGCGGGTTCACACGGCGCGAGTAGATATCCGCAAGGCTCACCCACAGCGACTCGGGCGTGAACGAGTCCTTGAAGCGCACCAGGAGCACGCGGTCCGCTTCCGCCTCGGGCAGCGGGTCGCCGGCGATTCGGAGCAGATTGAGCAGACTGTCGCGCGCCCCCAACTCGTAGCGTCCCGGCCGGGCGACCGCGCCCTGGGCCCAGATGAACTCGGTCGCGGTGGGAACCTGAATGACGTCACCATCACGTAGCCATGGGTTTGACGAGGCATCGCCGGTTTGCAGGAAGAGGTCGAGGTCGCAGAACTCGCGAGTGCCGTCCGTGCGCCGCACTTCGATGCGTCGGTGCGAGGCCGCCGCCAGGAGCTGATCACCTGTCACCACATCGCCTACACGCAGCGCCCCACTGGCATCCACAGGACCGGGTTGCTTGACTTGGCCGGTGAGATAGACGCGGAAGGTGCGTGGACGCGCGAGCCTCAGGTCCATGCTCACATCACGGTAACGCTGGCCCATCAGATGAAGCACATCGGCACGCACCTCACTGAGCGTTCGCCCCGCGACGTTCATGACGGCTGCGCCAGGCACGAGGACAGTGCCTTCGGGCCCGACTTCGATTGGCACGCTGCGCGAGAGCTTTCCCCACATCTGGAGCAGCAGCACATCCCCAGGTCCCACCCGGTACACATCGGGGTCCACCGGTCCTGGCAGCGTGATGACCCGCCCCAGTGGAAGCGAATACAGCCCCGCCGCCGCCATCTCGTCCGGGCCCAGGATGGTCCTGACCGTCGCAGGAGAATGGCCGCCAGTCACGCCCGTCTGGCGGGACGCGCCAGCCAGACTCCGTTCCGCGGCGTAATCCACCGCCGACGGCGTCTGCGCCCACCCGGCAGGCGCAGGCAAGCAGGCCGCAGCGGCCAGCAGCGCGGCCGCGATCCAGTTGGTCCTCCTCACGCCTGCCCCTCCTTCAGCACCTTGCGCTGCCCGTAGGCGCGCTCGTAGTAGGCGCGGAACTCGCCCGCCTTGATGGGGCGCCACCACGCCTCGTTCGCGCGATACCATTCGACCGTCTGCCGGATGCCCTCGTCGAAGGACACCGCCGGCTTCCAGCCGGTGAGTTGCGTGAGCCTGGAGCTGTCCAGCGCGTAGCGCCGGTCGTGCCCGGGCCGGTCCTCGACGTGGCGCACCAGCGAGCCGGGCTTGCCCAGCAGCTTCAGGATCGCGTCCGTCATGGTGAGCACGTCCAGTTCGTTGCCGGCGCCGATGTTGAACGTCTCCCCCTCCACGCCGGGCTGCGCCAGCAGCGCCACGATCGCCGCGCAGTGGTCCTCGACGTGGATCCAGTCGCGCCGGTTCAGGCCGGTGCCGTACACCGGCAGCGGCTCGTCCTCGATGGCGTTGGTCACGAACAGCGGCACCAGCTTCTCCGGGTACTGCCGCGGCCCGTAGTTGTTCGAGCAGCGCGTCACCACCACCGGCAGGCCGTAGGTGGCCCAGTAGGCGAAGGCCAGCCGGTCGCCGCCGGCCTTGCTGGCGGCGTAGGGGCTGCGCGGCATGAGCGGCCAGTCCTCGGTGGCGGCGCCCTCGAGCACCTCGCCGTAGACCTCGTCGGTCGAGACCTGCAGGAAGCGCTTCACCCCGCGCTGGCGCGCCTCCTCGCACAGCACGAACACGCCGTGGATGTCGGTCTGGATGAACTCGCCCGGCGACTCGATCGAGCGGTCCACGTGCGACTCGGCGGCGAAGTTCACCACCAGGTCGCAGCCGTCCATCGCCAGCGCCACCGCCGCCGGGTCGCGGATGTCGCCGTGCATGAACGTCAGCCGCTCCGGGGACAGCCCGTCCAGGTTCTCGCGGCGGCCGGCGTAGGTGAGCGCGTCGAGCACCACCACGTGCGCGCCGGGGAAGCGGCGCAGGACGTGGTGCGCGAAGTTCGAGCCGATGAAGCCGGCCCCGCCCGTCACCAGCACCCGGCTGCCGTCGAGCGACACCCCCTCAGCCATCCTTGCGGTCCCAGTCGTAGGGCACCTCGCCGCCGTGCGGCGGGACGCGGAACTCGTCGGGCTTCTCGTACACGTAGTGCTCGGTCGGCGTGTTCACCAGGTACGCGGGCTCGGTGCCGATGCCCTTCATGCCGTGCAGCACGCCCGGCGGGATGACGAGCAGGATGGGGTTGTGCTCGCCCATGAAGAACTCGTTCACCTCGCCCTTGGTGGGGCTGTCGTCGCGCCGGTCGTAGAGCGCCACCTTGGCCATGCCCTTGACGAACACAAAGTGGTCGGTCTGCTGCTTGTGGTAGTGCCAGCCCTTCACCACGCCCGGGTAGACCACCGACAGGTAGACCTGGCCGAACTTCTGGAAGAACTCGTCGTCGTCGCGCATCATCTCCATGAGCAGGCCACGCTCGTCGGGGATGACCTTGAGCTTCTTGACCTTCACGCCTGCGATCATGACCTCTTCCTCCGCGGCCGGCGCGGGGCCCGGCGCGACAAGGGGACCGGCGCCGCCGCGCTGCCGCGGCCGACGCCGATGTGGCGGAACCCCGCCGCCTCGACCTCGGCCGGGGCGTAGACGTTACGCAGGTCGCAGAGCACCGGCCGGCGCAGCAGGCGCTTCAGGCGCGCCAGCCCCAGGTTCCGGAACTCGTTCCACTCGGTGACGATGACCAGCGCGTCGGCGCCGCGCGCGCAGTCGTAGGCGTCCCTGGCGAAGACCACGTCGCGCAGGCCGGCCATGGCCCGCGCCCGCGGCATGGCCACCGGGTCGAAGGCGCGCACCTTCACGCCGCGGCGCTTGAGCCCGGCGATGATCTCGAGCGACGGGGCCGCGCGCAGGTCGTCGGTGTCGGGCTTGAAGGCGAGCCCCAGCATGGCCACCACGGCGCCGCGCGCCGGGCGGCCGAGGCCGCGCACGATCTTCTCGACCATGAGCCGCGTCTGGTTCCGGTTGGCGGCGATGGCGGCGTCCACGATGCCGGTGGCCACGCCCGCGGCGCGGCCCATGGCCGACAGCGCCAGCGTGTCCTTGGGGAAGCAGGAGCCGCCGTAGCCCGGGCCGGCGTGCAGGAACTTGGCGCCGATGCGCCGGTCCATGCCGAGGCCGCGCGCCACCGCCTGCACGTCGGCGCCCAGCACCTCGCACAGGTTGGCGATCTCGTTGATGAACGAGATCTTGGTGGCGAGGAAGCAGTTCGAGGCGTACTTGATCAGCTCCGCGCTCTCGAGCGTGGTCACCACCGTGGGCGTCTCGAGCAGGAAGAGCGGGGCGTAGATCCTCTTGAGCGTGTCGGCGGCGCGCCGGCTCTCGGCGCCGATGACGACGCGGTCGGTGTGCATGAAGGTCTCGATGGCCGCGCCCTGGCGCAGGAACTCGGGGTTGGAGGCCACGTCGAACTTCGCCCCGCGCTTCGCCCGCTTGGCGATGTAGTCGCGCAGGTGGCGCGCCGTGCCGACCGGGGCCGTGCTCTTCTGCACGACGAGCTGGTAGCCCTCGAGGTGCTCGGCGATGACGTCGGCCACCTCGTAGATGGCGCTGATGTCGGCGCTGCCGTCCGCCCGGGGCGGGGTGCCGACGGTGATGAAGACGACCTGGGCGCCGTCGAGGGCCGCGACCAGGTCGCTCTCGAAGTGGAGGCGTCCCTCCTGCACGTTGCGCCCCACCAGGTCGGGCAGGCGGGGCTCGAAGAAGGGCAGCTCCAGGGCCCGCAGGCGCTCGATCTTGCCGGCGTCGGTGTCCACACAGGTGACGCGGTTGCCGAAATCGGCCAGGCAGGCGCCGGTCACGAGACCGACATAGCCGGTACCTACCACGGTGATGGAGTACACGTGGGGTCCTTTCGAAGGTGCGTGGCTCCGCGGCAGGGCCTTCGGGACGGGAGCCGAAGCCACGACGCAAGTCACTGCAGGGGCGCGAGTCTAGGGTGTGCTCGCGGGGTGGTCAACCGGGGAGACCCTTCGCGAGGGGGCTGGGATCGCGGCTTGAGAAGACCCGGCGCCGGGGCTAGTGTGCGCGCGCGGCTGGCCTCGAATTCGCGGAAGAGAACGTACCCGGAGGAACCACGATGACTCAGGGGCCCACGTCCCCGGACACGCCTCCGGCATCCTCATCGCCCACGCGCCTGTCCGGCCCCTGGACGCTGTTGCGGGGGACGATCTGGAACCAATTCGGTCAGGTCCTGCCACTCCTGGCCGCACTGGCCCTCATCCCGCAACTCATCCACTCCCTGGGCGTGGACCGCTTCGGCATCCTGTCCCTGGCTTGGATGCTGATCGGCTACTTCACGCTCTTCGACCTCGGCGTTTCCGGAGCGTTGACGCGCCTGGTCGCCGAGCGCCTGGCGGCACACCGTGACGACGAGATCCCGGCGCTGGTGTGGACCGCACTCGCTCTGACCACCGCCATGGGCGTCGTGGGAGCAGCGCTGGTCGCGGCCGCGGCTCCCTGGCTGGTGGAGGAAGCGCTGCGCGTCCCGCCCGGGTTGCGAGTCGAGACGCTGCAGCTCACCTGGGTGCTGGCCGGCTCGCTGCCAATCGTGACGGGCACGGCGGCCCTGGCCGGCGTGCTGGCCGCGCAGCAACGCTTCGGCGTGCTGAACGCCATACGCGTGCCGATGGGAATCCTCACCTACGTGGCACCCCTGGTGGCACTGAGCTTCGGCACGACGCTGTTCTACGTCGGGCTCGCGCTGGCCGCGGTTCGCGTGCTCGGCGGCGGCGCGCACCTCGTCGCCTGCCTGGCCGGCACCCCAGGTCTCGCCGGTGGGATCCGACTCCGGCGTGGGCAGGTGCGGCCGATCCTCGGCTTTGGCGGCTGGATGACGGTGACCGCCGTCATCAGTCCACTCATGGTCTATCTCGACCGCTTTCTCATCGGCGGCATGCTCTCGCTGGCGATGGTGGCCTATTACACGACGCCGTACGACCTGACCCAGCGTTTCGCCATCCTCTCCATGCCGGTGGTGAACGTCATGTTCCCGGCCTTCGCCGCCAGTTACGATGCCGACCGCGCCCGCGCCGCTCGTCTCTACGACTGGTCGGTCCGCGGGATCGCGATGCTGCTGTTTCCCGTCGTCGTGATCACCGTCTTGTTCGCACCGGAGCTGCTCGGGCTCTGGCTCGGCACCGACTTCGCCGTGCACAGCTCCACGGTGCTCCGGCTGCTCGCGCTGGGGATGCTCCTGAACGGAATGGCCATGATCGCGCTGTCCTTCGTACAGAGCACCGGCCGCCCCGATCTGGGCGCGCGATTGCACGTCTTCGAACTCCCGATCTATCTCCTGGCGCTCTGGTGGCTGATCGGGTGGCTGGGGATCGTCGGCGCGGCCCTGGCCTGGCTCCTGCGCGTGGCCGTGGACGCGGCGGCGCTCTTCACAATGGCGCACCGGCGCATCGGAGCCGGGTCGAATGGCGCCCGCACGGCCCTGCTCGTCGGCGGCGGTGGCGTGCTGCTGATTGCGGCGGGCACGGTGCTGCCCGGACTCGCCTGGCGGGCCGGCTATGCGGCGGGCCTGCTGGCGATCTTCGGCCTCGTCGCCTGGCGCACCGTCGTCGTTCCGGGGCATCGTGCCCTGCTCGAGGCGCGCGAGGTCCGGACTTCCCGCTGAGCCCGCGCGACCGGACCGACCCTCAACGCCCCCGCCACTCCTCCAGCACGTCCTCGAGCGTCCGCTCGAGCGGGATGCTCGCCTGCCAGCCGGTCGCGCGCGCGATGCGCGACGGGTCGCCCACCAGCCAGGGCACGTCGGCGGGGCGCATCCGCGTCAGGTCGGTCTCCACGCGGACGGGGACCTTCGCCAGCGCCACCATCCGCCGCACCACGTCGCTCAGCCGCACGCCCTCGCCCCGGCAGACGTTGTAGGCCGCCCCGCGCTCGCCGCGCTCGAGCAGCGCGACGTAGGCGGCCACGACGTCGCGCACGTCCGACAGGTCGCGCGTCACCTCGAGGTTGCCCACGTTGAGCACCGGCTCGACCCGGCCCGTTTCGATCGCCGCGATCTGCTGCGCCCAGCCGGGCACGACGAACACCGGGCTCTGCCCGGGGCCGGTGTGGCTGAAGGCGCGCACCCGCACGACGTCGAGCCCCTGCCCGGCCGCGGCCGCCGCGATGCGGTCGGCCTCGGCCTTGGAGGCCGCATACGGGCTCACCGGCGCGAAGGGGGAGTCCTCCCCCACGCGGCTCCCCTCGGGTTGCGGGCCGTAGGCCTCGCCGCTGCCGACCACCAGCACGCGCGCGGACGGTGCCCCGGCGCGCACCGCCTCGAGCAGGTTCGCCGTACCGGAGGCGTTCGCGCGGAAGGTGCCGTCGGGGTCGGCGAACGAGCGGGCCGCGCTGCTCTGCCCCGCCAGGTGCACGACGGCGTCGGGCCGCGCCCGCGCCACCGCGTCGGCCACGGCCGGGGCGTCGCCGAGGTCGGCGGTGTGCCAGCCGTCGAGCGGCAGGCCGGGAGGCGATCCCGGCTCGAGGCCGAGCCCGACGACGCGCGCCCCGGCCGCGGTCAGCGCCCGCGCCAGGTGCGGGCCGACGAAGCCGCTCACCCCCGTGACGAGGATGGTCCGGCCGGCCATGGGACGCTCCGCTACCGCGCCCGCCAGAAGTCGAGCATGTCGCGCAGCGTCTGCTCGAAGGGGATGACCGGCTCCCAGCCGGTGGCCTGGGTGAACTTGGTGCGGTCGCCGAGCAGCACGGGCACGTCGCTCGGGCGCAGCCGCAGCCGGTCCTGGCGCACCTCGATCTTCGCCTTGGTCATCCCGAGCAGCAGGTCCAGCACCTGCTGGATGCTGTAGGCCTTGCCGCTGCACAGGTTGTAGACCTCGCCCGGCTCGCACTTCTCCAGCGCCAGCCAGTAGCCGCGCACCATGTCGCGCACGTCGGTGAAGTCGCGCTTGGCCTCGAGGTTGCCCACGTGCAGCACCGGCTCCTTGCGGCCCTTCTCGATGTCGGCGATCTGCTTGGCGAAGTCCGAGGCCACGAACACCGGCCCGCGCCGCGGGCCCTCGTGGTTGAAGCCGCGGGTGCGCACGCAGTCCACCTTCCACGACATCCAGTACTGGTAGCCGAGCATGTCCTGCGCCACCTTGCTCACCGCGTAGGGCGAGAGCGGGCGCAACGGGTTGGTCTCGCGGATGGGCAGCTCGTCCGGGTAGACCATGCCGTACTCCTCGCTCGAGCAGGCGAGCTGGATGCGGCAGGCGAGCCCGATGCGGCGCACGGCCTCGAACAGGTTCAGCTCCCCGAGCACGTTCGTGGTCAGCGACTCGGTCGGCGCGCTCCACGAGGTGGGCACGAACGACTGCGCCGCCAGGTGGAAGATCCAGTCGGGGCGGATGCGCTCGAGCGTGTCCCGGGTCGAGGAGGCGTCGCGCAGGTCGCACTCGACCAGCGTGATCTTGTCCTTGACGTGCTCGATGTTCTCCATGGGACTGCGCCAGCGCTGGATGCCGAAGATCTCGCAGTCGTTCCGGGTGAGCATGTAGTCCACGAGGTGGCTGCCGGCGAAACCGGTCACCCCCGTGACGAGCACGCGGCGCATGATGGAAGCCCTCGGGTCCTGGGTGGGTGCGAAGGAGCGGCCGCGACGTTAGGGGTTGCGGGCCGCGAGGTCAACGGCGCGCCGGCAGACGAGTCACCGACCGACCGCCGCCCGGTCGTGGCCCGTGACCTTCAGCCCCTCCAGACGGCTCACGATCCTGTCCCAGCCGAACTCGCGTCGCACGTGCTCCCGGGCGCGCTCGGCGCGCCGGGCCGCAGCTTCGCGGTCCCGCAGCGCCGCCACGACCGCATCGGCGAGCCCCGCCGCGTCTTTCGCGGTCAGCAGCAGTTCGCCGTCACGTGCGCCGATGGCTTCCGCGACCGGTGGAGTCGTGACCACGGGCACCCCGGCCGCCATCGCCTCCAGCACCTTGGTCTGGACCCCGGTGGAGAACCGCAGCGGGGCGAACATCACGTCAGCCGAGGCCCACAGGTCCCGCAGGTCGGGCAACGGACCGGTGACCTCCACCCCCGGGACGGCGACGGCGGCTTCGTACACGGCGGGGACGGGATCCGCGCCCGCCAGCAGGAACCGGGCACCCGGGAACGCGGCGCGAATCGCCGGCCACACCTCGCGCGCTGCGAAGACGGCAGCGTCCACGTTGTGCGGCACGGAGAGGTTCCCGAGGAAGACGATGCGCGGCGGCACACCCGTGCGGCGCGCGACGTCGAAGAGCCGCTCGTCAACGCTGTGCGCCAGCAGCTCCACCCGGGGACAACCGATGCTGCGGAGGTCGGCCACGTCCGCCGGTGAGATGGCCCAGCTCTCCCGGAACAACCGGCTCATGCGAACCGTGTAGCGGTTCAACCGCCAGCGTTCCCACCGCATGCCGGGGCGCTTCCACCCGGGCGCGAAGCGCATGGAGCGCTCGAGCGCCAGCCCGAGGGAGTCCACCAGCCACAGCACGCGGGCTGGGTGCTCCACGTCGGCGACGAAGGGAGCCATGCGGATGAGCTGCGCGAGGACGACGTCGAACCCCCCCGTCTTCACCAGCTCCCGGACCAGCGAGTGCATCCGGTTGGAGAGATAGAACGAGACCTGCGACGGCACGGGCAGTGGCAGCCCGGCCCAGGCCTGCAGCCAGGAGCGCCAGCGCGGCAGTCGAACGGTCTCGATCCGCGCGCAGTAGCGCGATATCTGCCCGAGCGCCTCCGGCGGCTCGCGACCGTCGGTGAAGGAGACGAGGGTGATGTGGTGCTGGGCCGAGAGCTTCTGCAGCACGTTGAAGGCCATCACCCGGTCACCCCGATCGGGCGGCCAGGGAAACCGTGAGGCGAGGAACAGGATCCTCATGGCCCACCCTGAGCGTCGGGCGAATCCGGCACGGCCCGCCGGCAGCGCTGACTCTTCCTCAAGATGCCCTCCCGTACGCGCCGGGCGCTCGGGGTCCGGGGGCACAGCGCGCCCCACGTCCACCCCAACCCACGATGCAATCTGCGATAGCCCAGACTGCACCTCGGAGCCCCCCGTACGCAACCCGCCAACGCCGTCCTTCCCCAGCCCCCAAGGACACTGCGAGCAGTTCACCCGATTCAGTTCAGGACCTCATGCATCCACGTCTGAGAGCAGATACAGATGGAGCCGTGCTCCGCACGAATCGGGCGATGGCACAGTCCAGTGACGAATCATCGTATGTCGAAGTCAGAACAGCGCTTTGGCGACCCTAATCCGCAGAGCACGATCGCGAATCGCTGTGCTATGGTTCGTTGCGCTCTTGAAGTGCCGCAGCGACTTGTTCCGGGTCTTGCCTGCGCGGCCGCCAACTGCGCCCGCCAACCATTCTGTGGTACGAGGTGCTCAATGAAACCACTGATCTTGCTCCTGGCGTTCCTTTCGTTCGCGCTTGCCCCAAGCGCACCGATGGCCGACCCGGCCTTCTTCCCCATTGGCATGGACGAGGCGCCCTCTTGCGCCGGAGGCTTATGTAGTGACACCTCCGCCGCACGGACCACCCTCGACCGAATCAGAGGCAATCCGAGTAGCGGCTACGTCTCCGGTTTCAACATCGTGCACAGCTACTGGCATCAGGGAGACGTGACGCACATACGCGCGGCGGGTGTCCGCGACTACCTCGACGAGGCTCACGCCTACGGGTTCAAGGTCCTGGTGAACATCGCAGGCTACGCAGACGCCGACAACAACTGGACGCTCAGCATTCCCAGTGAATGCCCGCATTTCTTCCAGTGGGCCCCGCCCTTCTGCGATAGCGCCGTCGTCCTCATTGACTCCATCAAGGCCCATCCAGCGATCTACGGCTACTTGCTCGCTGACGAACCCAATGACATCTACAGCACAGACGGCTATTTCAGGAAGGCCATCTCAGCTCAACAACTGGCCGCCGCGTATTCGACCCTGCGCGATGAGGCCGACGCTACCCACCCTTACGTGGTCACCATGGCCGACTACGACGAGGAGCGCGACATCTGGGGCGACACGGATTCAACCCGTGCCGACTGGAGATGGAACAACCACGGCAGTATCACCTGGACCGACACCCTCAGGTACCAGCCGGTCGATACCACGTACCCGCCGGTCGATACCACGGTCACGTTCAGCACATCGCTGGACTACACTTCCGCTGCGGACATCATTACGAATGACACCTACGTCCTGAATGATGATGCGCAATGGACCGCAGGGCTGCGCCAATTCGACGACTTGGTGGCAAGCAAGCCCGGCCACGTTCACGCGGAGCTCGGCTGTTGGAGATCAAGTGGGGGCGGCCCAAGGAACACCCTGGCACAACAACGATACCAAGCCTACACCGCGATCATCCACGGAGCTGTTGGCGTGTGGTTCTATGGCTACGGCGCTGCGGACGACAACACGTACGATCCCGGCGTGCTGCCCTCTCAGCCCCCGGCGTATTTCCTCGACGTCCTTGTACCCCTGTCTCAGGAACTAGCAGGCATCCAGGGGTTGCTAGCCGGGCACACGCTGGGCGATGTCCTTTGGGGCGGGCGCCGCGGGCTGACCGCGTCCGTCAGCGACACCGACATCCACTACGTCATCAAGAGCGCGACCGGCGAGGTGCTGCTCATCGCCGCCAATACTTCTGCGCGCCCCCTTACCGCACGGGTCTTCCTCAGGACTCTTCCAGTGTCTGACAGCACTGCTCTCTTAAGGAACGCCGTAAGCGTCGAGGTGGTCTCTGAGAACCGCGCCGTAGACGTGGCGCACGGGATACTGACCGACGATTTCGCGCCTTACGACGTGCACGTATACCGGTTCACGCAGGCCTTCTCACCACCCCGCCCACCCGCGGAGCTCCTCGCGTGCAAGACACGACTGAACACCCCAGGGCACACGCGCTATGGCCTGGTAGGGTTGCCCAGTAGTCCTGACACCCTCCTGCACTACGGTGGGACCGCGCTGCCCTATCACGAGCTGAAGGGTGTTTGGACGGACCCGGCATACTTCCAGTGCACGGCCATGACGCACGGAGACTACGACGGAGATGGCTACGACGAGGTGGTCGTGGCGGCATCGACCCCTGACCACTGGCACACCAGCGTGTCCATGTATGTCTATCAGCCCAGCTACCGTGAAGTTCTGCTCTATGACAAGACCAACAACTCCGGGAACGATTCGGCCTACGTGTCCGCACTCTCTTCAGGCGACATCGACGGAAATGGCACAGACGAGCTGCTCATCGCCACGCAGAAGAGCGGAGTGCCAGGCCACACCCGATACCGCGTCTCCGGGATACCCACCCGCGATACGATTCTCCACTACCGAGGCGGCAGTCTGCCCTACTACGAGCTGGACTCCGCATGGCCCGAAGCCTACTTCCAGTGCACGGCCATGACCCATGGCGATTACAACGGTGATGGATACGACGAACTCGTCATAGCTGGTTCGACACCGGAGCACTGGCACACCAGCATGACCATGTACACGTACCACCCCGATACCACGATCATCGTGTATGACAAGACGAACGCTCAAGGCAACGACTCGCTCCTGGTCTCTGCTCTCGCGTCTGGGGACTGCGACGGGAACGGAAGGAGCGAGCTCTACGTAGTCATGCAAAGGAGCGGCGTCACAGGGCACACTCGCTATCGCGTATCGGGCGTGCCCACCAGCCCCGCGCCACTCCTCCATTGCCCCGACGACCCGCTCCCGTACTACGAACTCGACGGGCGGTGGACCGACGCGGCCTACTTCCAGTCCCCAGCACTTGCCTGTGGGGACTACAACGGTGACGGGTACGATGAGCTTGTCGTGTCCGGCTCGACGCCCGAGCACTGGCACTCCTCGGTGAGCATGTACAGCTACAGCCCAAGCTACCAGCAGATACTGCTGTACGACCGCACCAATGACAGCGGGAATGGCGGCTACTACTTCAACGCGCTAAGCTCCGGTCGGGCGAACGGCGACTGGATTCCGCCCCAAGGCGTCGCTGACCTGTCGCTGAGGACGGGACGGACCAGCGCTGTAGTGACATGGACGGCTCCCGGTGACGACGGGGTGAGCGGCGCAGCCAGTGAGTACGAGCTGCGGTACTCAACGTCCGCAATCACGGCGGAGAACTTCTCCGGCGCCACCAGGCTGAGCACGCCCTCGCCTGGTGAGGCGGGTTCGACGGAGTGCGTTGAGTTCTTTGGTCTCGCGGGTTGCACCAAGTACTACTTCGGGCTCAGGACTAGAGATGAGGCTTCGAACTGGTCGCCGCTCAGCAATCTGCCCACTGGGACGACGAAGTGCAGTGGCTATGAGTTGGCAGTCTGCGAAGGCGGACTAGAATCCGAACCCAGCAGAGAGAAGCTGGCGGTACCGGACGCGATGGCTCTAGGTACACCTCAGCCGAATCCAGGGACGGACTTCGTGTCGGTATGCTATAGCGTCCCTGATGACAGCAGCGGGACGGACCTCGACCTTGCGGTGTTCGATGTGTTGGGTCGGCGCGTGCAGACGCTGGTGCAAGGCGCATCCCGGCCGGGTTACTTCACTGCGACCTGGACACTGCGCGACCGCCGGGGCGCAGAGGCGCCGCGCGGAGTCTACTTCGTGCGATACAGACTGGGCTCACAAGAGCAAGTCCGAAGGGTTTGCGTGTTACGTTGACAACGGACGCCTCTCTCGAGGGGTCCCCTTCTTCACGACCACCCGAACCCTGTGGTCGCAGAAGGTGGGGAGCGTTGGCCTGCTGATCCGCTCTCTACCGGAGCAGGAACAGCCCGCCAAGCGCTCTTTGAACATCGCCCGCTTGGGCCGCCGTGACAAGTGGATTCCGCCCGCCCCCGCACCGCCGGGCCGCGCGCCGCATCCACAGGGAGGTCGGGCCTGTGCTAGAGTCTTCCGCCCGTGCCCCACCGACCGTCGTCCACGCTGGCCGCGCCCGGGCCCCACGCCGCGCGTGGGTGCCCCCCGCCGCACGAGGAGACCATGGCGCCGACCCGTCCCGCCGCCCCGGCGAGCCCGTTCCCGGGACGCATGGACATCGAGCAGGTCCGCCACATCCTGCCGCAGCTCATCGACGCGCTGAGCGACGCGGTGGTGGTGGTGGACCGCGAGCGGCGCGTCGTCGCCGCCAACCGGCGCTACCTCGACGCCTTCGGCGACCGGCGCGCGGCGGTCATCGGCACGCGCTGTGCCGAGGTGCTGCGCTGCCCCGAGGCGGAGGCGCAGAGCCCGGGCGCGCGCTGCGCCGCCTGCGAGGTGCTCGAGCTGAAGCAGGCGTTGCGCCGGGTGCGCAACATGACCGACCCGAGCGGGGCGCAGCGCCGCTGGGAGGCCACCTACAACCCGGTGCTCGGCCCCGACGGCGAGGTGAGCCACGTGGTCGAGGTGTGGCGCGACATCACCGAGCGCAGCGACCTCGAGTCGCAGCTGGCGCACAGCGAGCGGCTCGCCTCGCTCGGCACGCTCGCCGCCGGCGTGGCCCACGAGCTGAACAACCCGATGGCCGCCATCCTCGCCGGGGTCGAGCGGCTGCGCCGCTGGCTGACGCGCGAGCAGCAGCTCGCGAAGCACAGCAAGGACGACGTGGACGCGGTGCTGCAGGGCATCGAGCGCGAGACGCAGCGCTGCACCGAGACCACCGGCAAGCTGCTGCTGCTGGCCCAGCCCTACCGCGCCGCCACCGCCTGGGTGGACGTCAACCGCGCCGTGCGCGACATGCTCTCGCTGCTCGGCTACCAGATCACCAAGCAGGGCATCGCCACCGTGCAGGACCTCGACCCGAAGCTGCCGCTCATCTGGGCGCGCGAGTCGGGCATCCGCGGCATGTGCATGAACCTGTTCATGAACGCGGTGCAGGCGATGAAGGACGGCGGCATGCTCACGGTGCGCACGCGCAGCGCCGGCTCGCGCATCACGCTCGAGGTCGGCGACACCGGCCCCGGCATCCTGCCCCAGCACCTCGACCGCATCTGGGACCCGTTCTTCACCACCAAGCCCATCGGCCAGGGCACCGGGCTGGGGCTCTCGATCACCCAGCGCACCGTGACCGGCTACGGCGGCGCCATCCGGGTGGAGAGCCGCCCGGGCGAGGGCGCGCGCTTCGTCGTCGAGCTGCCGGTCGAGGGCCCGGGAGGCGCCGATGGCTGAGACCCGCCTGCTGCTGGTGGACGACGAGGAGTTCTTCCGCGAGAGCGTGGCCAAGGAGCTGTCGCTGACCGGCTACGCGGTGGAGTCGGCCGGCTCGCTGGCCGACGCGCGGCGGCTGCTCAAGCAGGGCTCCTTCCACCTCGCCGTGCTCGACCTGCGCCTGCCCGACGGCAGCGGGCTCGACCTGCTGGCCGAGATCAAGGAGAGCGCGCCGCTCACCGAGGTGGTGGTGCTGACCGCCTTCGGCACCATCGAGGAGGGCGTGCAGGCCATCAAGCAGGGCGCGCACGACTTCCTGACCAAGCCCTGCCGCCTCGACACGCTCGAGGCGGTGCTCGAGAAGGCGGCCGAGAAGCAGAGCCTCGAGCGCAGCAACGCCGCGCTGGTGCACCAGGTCGAGCGGCTGCAGCCCGGCCTGCGCTTCGTCGGGCAGTCGCCGCAGGTGCGCGACATGCTGCGGCTGGTGGAGCGCGTCGCCCCCACCGACTCGACGGTGCTGATCCGCGGCAGGAGCGGCGTCGGCAAGGAGATGGTCGCCAACGCCATCCACCGGCAGAGCCCGCGCGCGCGGCAGCCGTTCGTGGTGGTGGACTGCGCCGCGCTGCACGAGAACCTGCTGCAGAGCGAGCTGTTCGGGCACGAGAAGGGCGCCTACACCGGCGCGGTCTCGCTCAAGCACGGGCTGTTCGAGGTCGCCGACCGCGGCACCGTCTTCCTCGACGAGATCGCCGAGATCACGCCGCCGCTGCAGGTGAAGCTGCTGCGCGTGCTCGAGACCGGCACCTTCCGCCGCCTCGGCGGCACCGCCGACATCCGCGTGGACGTGCGGGTCATCGCCGCGACCAACCGCTCGCTCGAGACGATGATGAAGGACGCGCAGTTCCGCGAGGACCTCTACTACCGGCTCAACGTGTTCTCGATCACCATCCCGCCGCTGCGCGAGCGGCGCGGCGACATCCCGCTGCTGGTCGAGCACTTCATCCGCGGCTCGGCGCTCACCCAGAAGCGCGAGACCCGCGTGGCGGTGGACGCGCTCGAGGCGATGCAGCGCTACCCGTGGCCGGGCAACGCGCGCGAGCTGAAGAACGTCATCGAGCACGCGCTCATCCTCTGCGACGGCGACACCATCGAGCGCGAGCACCTGCCGGTGGCCGTCCGCATGGGGCCGACCTTCGGCGCCGAGGAGGGCGCCACCGGCCTGATGACGCTGGAGGAGGCGGAGAAGAGCTACATCCGCCGCGTGCTCAACGAGTGCAAGGGGCACCGCCAGAAGGCGGCGCACATCCTGGGCATCAGCGAGCGCACCCTGTACCGGAAGCTCCAGGAGATCGGCGAGATCCAGCCCTCGGGCTAGCTACTTCCCCACCGCGGCGCCCCAGGCCTCGACGCTGTCGCGCTGCGCGCCCGCCGGGGCGCTGGCCAGGAAGTCCGCGAACGCCTCCCCCGCCCTCGCCGCGCGCTTCTCGCTCGCGCCCGCCTGCCAGGCGCGCCAGCGCGCGCGGGCCAGCTGCCAGCGGGTCTCGGGCTCGAGCGCCGTGTCCACCGTGCCCAGCAGCACCGTCGCCCACTCCTCGGCGGCCGAGTCCCACGCCGGGGCGACCCGCATCGTCTCGGCCAGCCGGGTCAGGCGCAGCGCGTTCCGGCCGTGCAGGCTGGTGAAGGTGGGCTGGCCGGCGAAGGCCTCGGCCGCGCCCCGCTCCTCCTCCGCCGCGGACAGCGCCTGCCGCGTCCGCGCCAGCGCCGCCGGGCCGGCGCCCTTCGCCCGGCCGGCCTCGTTCGCCATCACGGGCGCGGCTGGCGGCGGGGTCTCCGCCTGCGT
>CAZSQE010000003.1:0-23904 GCA_964608905.1 uncultured bacterium
GGCCGGAGCCCCGCCCCGCCGGGCCGCGGCGTGCCTCAGCGCGCCGGCCGCTCGAGCAGCAGCCGCCGCGCGTACGGGATCAGGCCGCCCGCGTCGATGATGGCCTGCCGCGCCTTCGGCAGGGGCTCGATCGCGAACGACTTGCCCGTCGTCAGGTTCCAGACCTTGCCTTCCCTCACCTCGAGCTCGTGGCCCTCCTCGGCCTCGAGCGCCGGGCAGATGATCATCTGGAGCCCGACGTTGATCGAGTTCTGCAGGAAGATGCGCGCGAAGTGCCGCGCGATCACCGTGACCTCGTAGCCCTTGATGCACGAGGCGGCCTGCTCGCGCGAGGAGCCGCAGCCGAAGTTCCTGCCCGCCACGATGAACGAGCCGGGCGGGACCTCCCTGGCCTTGAGCTTCCGGTTGAACTCCGCGTCGTCCACGAAGGCGTACTGCGGCGTCTCGGTCGGCAGCACCGTGGCCATGAAGCGGCCCGGGTAGATGATGTCGGTCGAGATGTCGTCGCCGAGCTTGCGCACGACCTTGCCGGTGGCCATCTCAGTGCCCTCCTCTCGGGTCGGAGATCACGCCGGTGATCGCGCTGGCCGCCGCCACCGCGGTGGAACAGAGGAACACCTCGGCGTTGGGATTGCCCATCCGCCCCTTGAAGTTCCGGTTCGTGGTGGCCAGCGCCGTCTCGCCGTCGCCGAGCGCGCCCTGGTGCACGCCCAGGCACGGGCCGCAGCCGGGGTTGCAGACCACCGCGCCGGCCGCGACGAGGTCGCGCAGGTAGCCCAGCCGCAGCGCGTCGGAGTAGACGCGCCACGAGGCCGGGAACACCAGCAGGCGGGTGCCGGCCGCCACCTTCCTGCCCTTGAGGATCTTCGCCGCCACCTCGAGGTCGTCGAGGCGGCCGTTCGTGCACGAGCCGACCACGATCTGCTGCACCTTCTTCCCCGCCACCTCGCCGATGGGCTTGACGTTGTCCACCGTGTGCGGGCAGGCGATCTGCGGCTCGAGCTGGCTCACGTCCACCTCGAGCACCTGGTCGTAGACCGCGTCGGCGTCGGGCCCGAACAGGTCGAGCGACCCGGTGACGCCGGCCTCCTCGCGCAGGTAGCGCTCGGTCTCGGCGTCGGGCGGGATCACGCCGCCGGTGGCGCCGGCCTCGACCGTCATGTTGCACAGCACCAGCCGGCCCGAGGTCGGCATCGCGCGCACCGCCTCGCCGTGGAACTCGATGACCTTGAAGTTGGCGCCCTCGGCGGTGAGCCTGCCCACCAGCCACAGGACGAGGTCCTTCGGGTACACGCCCTCGGCGAAGCGGCCGTTCGCCACCACCTTGATGGTGGCGGGCACCTCGACGTTCAGGATGCTGCCGAGCGCCCACACCGCGGCCATCTCGGTGGCGCCGATGCCGAAGGCGAAGGCGCCGAGCGCGCCGTGCGTGGTGGTGTGGCTGTCGGTGCCGACCAGCACCTGGCCGGGCCGCACGTAGCCGTTCTCGGGCAGGATCTGGTGGCAGATGCCGCCCGAGTCGCCGCGGATGTCGTGGAACTTGGTGATGCCCTGCTTCGCCACGAAGTCGCGGATCTTCTTCTGGTTGGTCGCGGTCTTCGACGACTCCGCCGGCACGCGGTGGTCGAAGATGATGGCGATGCGGGACGGGTCCCACACGTTCGGCTCGCGGCCGGTGCCCGCGAAGATCTCGGTGAACTGGTTGATCACCAGCGCGCCGTTCTCGTGCGACATCGCCAGGTGCACCGGCGGCTCGAGCACGTCGCCCACCGCGACGGCCGGCCGCCCGCACGCCCGCGCCAGCAGCTTCTGCACGTAGGTCATGCCCATCGTGTCCGTTCTCCTCCTCGAAGGCCGGTCCGGCCTAGACGATGCCCTTCGACTTCAGCTCCGCGAGCCGCTCGGCCGTCACGCCCACCGTCGCCAGCACCTCGGCGGTGTGCGCCGCCAGCTTCGGCGGCGGCGCGGTGATGGCCCCCGGAGTCTTCTCGAACTTCGCGGTCAGCGTGAACAGCGGCACGGTGCCGACGCCCTCGATCGCGACGTCCTGCAGCGTGCCGCGGTGCCTGATCTGCGGCTGCTTCAGCGCGTCCTCGAGGCTCAGGATGTCGCCGCTCGGCACGTCGGCCTTGTTCAGCAGCCCGACCCACTCGGCGGTGGGCCGCTCCGCCAGCCTGACCTCGAGCAGCGGCGTCAGCAGCTTGCGGTTCTTCTTGCGGACGTCGCGCTTCTGGAAGCGCTCGTCGGTCTTCAGCTCCGGCACGCCGAGCACGTCGCAGACCGACTCCCACTGCTCCTGCTTGTTGGCGGCGATGTTGATGAAGCCGTCCTTGGTCTTGAACATGCCCGACGGGGCGGCGGTGAAGTTGTCGTTGCCGAGCACCACCGGCGGCTGCTTGCCGATGAGCAGGTTCGCCGCCACCCAGCCCATGAGCGGCATGATCGAGTCGAGCATCGCCACGTCGATGAGCTGCCCCTCGCCGGTCCGCTCGCGGTGGTAGAGCGCCGCCATGATGGCGAAGGCGCCGTTCAGGCCGCCCACCGTGTCGCACACCGGGAAGCCGGCGCGCAGCGGGTTCAGGCGCTCGTCGCCGTTCACCGCCATCTCGCCGCTCAGGCCCTGGATGATCTGGTCGTAGGCCGGCTTGAACGAGTCCGGCCCGGTCTGCCCGAAGCCCGAGATGGCGCAGTAGACGAGCCGCGGGTTGATCGCCTTGAGCGTGTCGTAGCCGAGCCCGAGCCGGCCCATGACGTCGGGCCGGAAGTTCTCCACCAGCACGTCGGCGGTCTTCACCAGCTCCTGGAAGAGCTCCTTGCCCTCGGGGCTCTTGGTGTTGAGCGTCACCGACTTCTTGTTGGCGTTCTGCGCCAGGAAGCTCGTGCCCATGAGCTTGTCGTTCAGCTCGGGCAGGATGCCGAGCTTGCGCGCCAGGTCGCCGTCCTTCGGGTTCTCGATCTTGATCACCTCGGCGCCCATCAGCGCCAGGTGCAGGGTGCAGAACGGACCGGCCAGCACGTTGGTCAGGTCGAGCACCCGCACGCCGTCGAGGATGCCGCGGCTCATGAAGCCTCCTTCTTCCGGATGGGACCGGTCTTGTGGACGCGGCCCTGCATGTCACGCCCGAAGTGCGCCGCCACGTCGCGCGCCACCTCGATCAGCTTCGCCAGGTCCACGTCGGTGCGCAGGCCCTGCCGCTGCAGCGCGTGCACGAAGTCCTCGGTGGCCACGTTGCCGGCGGCGACCTTGGTGAACGGGCAGCCGCCCAGCCCCGCGAAACTCGTCTCGAACGAGGTCACGCCGGCGCGCATCGCGGCGTAGAGGTTGGCCATGCCCATTCCGTAGGTGTCGTGGAAGTGGCAGGTGCACTCGACGCCGGGGTCCAGCGCCAGCACCCTGCCGAACAGCCGCTCCACCTGCGCCGGGTCGGCGTGGCCCGCGGTGTCGGCGAGGCTGACGTTCCGGAGCCCCGCCTCGAGGTAGGCGCGCACCATCTCGAGCACGCGCTCCTCGGGCACCGGCCCCTCGAAGCCGCAGCCGAAGGCCGACTGCACCGAGACCTGCACCTTCCTGCCCGTCGCCGCCGCCTGCTGCGCCGCGCCCACGATGCGCCTGGTCGCGTCGGCGCTGCTCATGCCGGTGTTCTTCTGGCTGTGCGTCTCGCTGGCCGAGGCGCCCAGGCAGAACATCTCGACGCCGCACGTCAGGCCGCGCTCGAGGCCCTTCTCGTTCAGCACCAGGCCCGAGAGCACGGTGGGCGAGGTCTTGCCCGCGGTGAGCCGGCGGAACAACTCGTCGGTGTCGGCCATCTGCGGGACCTTCTCCGGGTGGACGAACGAGCCCACCTGGACGATGTCCACGCCCGCGGCCATCAGGCCGCGGATCCAGGCCTCCTTCTTCTCGATGGGGACGACCTGCTTCTCCATCTGCAGGCCGTCCCGCGGCCCCACCTCGTGGATGACGATGCGTGTCATGGTCTCCTCGGCCGTCGGCGCGTCGGCCCGTGAGCGAGCCGTGCGCCCCGCCTGCGTTGGGGTCCTCGTGGTCGCGGTCCTACAGGAGTTGGGGTGAGGATAGCCGCCCGGACCGTCGAACCGGCACCCGGTCGGCGGCCACCACCCCGGGGGAAGCGCCGGATACTCTAGGGCCTCGGCGCGCGGGGGGCAAAGCGACGGGAGCCGCGATCCATGCGGGCGCGACGGTCAGGCCCCCGGGTCTCGCGGGGCCCGCACGGGCGCGTCGACGATCACCGGGAGCCTGCCACTCCACGTGTCCCATACCTCAGGTGTCGTGACGAGCTCGCACATGAAGTGGGCGACGTTCGCCATGCGCGTGGTGTCCGGCCTGAAGAGGCTGCTCACGAGCGTCGCGTGCACCGAGTACTCCGACACGTCGCCCTCCACAAGGGTGTCGGGACGGACGACCACCCACTGCACGAACGGGCTGCCCGTTCCGATCCGGCCGTGCAGCGCCTCCGCGGCCCGCTGGTTGTCCCGGGCGGGAGGCACCAGGGCGCGCAGCACCCGCAACAGGGCCTTCTCGAGGGCGCCGCGACGGGTGTCGAGACCCCCGGGGTGGCTGACCGAGACGCTGGACATGAGGACGAACCGGATCGGCCTCTCCGGCTGCGTCCGCTCGATCGCCCGACACAGCCGCTCCACCGCCCGGGCGACGAGGTCGTGGGGCGGGCCGAAGACGCCCCTGAGGCTGATGGTGTGGCCGAGACACGAGACGACGGCGTCGCAGCCACGCACCTGCTCCAGGAGGTCCTCGGCGCCGAGCGACAGGAGGTCGGCCTCGACCACGACGAGGGCCGGGTGCCCCGCGAGGTCCTCGGGCAGCCGCCGTGCCGATCGCACGAGCGCCCTGATCGCCACTCCCCGCTGGAGGAGCTGCTGCACGACGCGGCGGCCCGTGCGACCGGTGCCGCCGACGAGAAGTACCTGCGGTGCGGCCATTCGGATGCCCTCGCCTCGCTGGTGGTGAGTCGAACGCACTGCTGCAGGGGCGGCGCGCGGCCCGGCCTGCCGTGGTCAGGCCGGGCCGCGCGGAGCGCCCGCTCCGTCTCTCCCCTTCATCCGGCGCCTGGCCAGCACGGAGACGACGAACAGGTACAGACCGCTCCCCCAGAGGAAGAGCAGCAGCAGGCCCGTTGGCAGGAACAGCCCGAGCTTGCCCCAGTCGCCGCCGAAGAGCGACCCGTCGTGGATCGCCTCGATCACGTCGGAACGCCGGTACGCGCTCTGCAGGATGCGGCCGGTCCCGAGGTCCACCTGCACCTCGAGACCGCCGTGCAGCCGGACCTTGGCCACGCCGCGGCCCGGCCGGACGTCGATGCGGTTGACGTCCTCCCAGCCACGAACGCCCAGGGTCGGGTCGGCGACGAGACTGTCCAGCAGCGTCTCGAGGGAGATCCGCGGCGTCGTGCTCGACCCCTGCTGCTCCGTCGGCTGCACCCAGCTCCAGTGCTTCTTCGTCTGCAGCAGCAGTCCGCTGCCGATGAGGACGAGCGCCGGCAGGGCGATGACGATGCTCACCCAGTAGTGGAGCCTTCGGATCACGAGGTTCGGCTTCATTCGCACCGTCCCGCCCCGTGCCCGTCCGCGCCGTCCCGGCGGCACGCCCGCGCCGCGGGTCGGGCCCACCCCCCGCGCCGCGACGTGTCCCCCGCGCCCGGCGGTTCGGCTCTCACGCCGGCCTCACGCCGGCGAACACCGTGTACTCGTCCGCGCCGGCGACGTAGCGCTCCTCGTGCACCGCCAGGCCCGCCGCGCGCAGGGCGGTCCTCCACGCGTCCAGGGGGAACAACCCCATCGTCCAGTGGTCGGTCTCGATGCGGAGGCGGCCGTGGTCGCGGATGAGGTACAGGATCGTCGCGTCGAACTGCTCGTCCATCGGGTCGGGATCGTACGAGTTCTCGACGAACACGACCTCGAGTCCATACGGCGTGGCCGCGCGCGTGGCCGGAGTGGCGACGGTCCGGTTCTGCTGGAAGGTCTCGGCCGTCACGTCCGGAGTCGCGATCAGGACGCCGCCGGGGTTCAGGTGCGCCGCCGCGGCGCGGAATGCCGCCACGAGGTCATCGCGACAGGTCATGTGCGAGATGGCGTCGTCCACCAGGACCGCGTCGAAGCTCCGGCCGAGCCCGAACGTCCGCATGTCCCCCTGGACGAACGCGCACTCCGGGTTCAGCGACCTCGCCTGCGCGATCATCGCGGGGCTCAGGTCCAGCCCGGTGACGTCGAACTCCCGCTTCAGGTTGAAGGCGTTCTTGCCGCCTCCGCACCCGAGGTCGAGCAGGGTGCTCGCCGGGCGCGCCGCATGCCGTCGAATCAGCCCGGAGACGAAGCCGCAGTAGTGCGCGTACTCGCCGGCCGCATCGCCCCACATCGGCCAGAGCCACGCCAGGTCCGTGTAGAGATGGAAGGTGTTCTCCATGATCCGTCTCTCGTGCGGTGGATCGCCGATCGGCCGCGGGCGCCGCAGGCGACCGGCGGCTTCATCGGCCTGTCGGACGGCTCGTGCGACGACGCTCCGCCAGTTGGGATGCCCCCACGCCCGCCGCCAGGATCACGACCACCATCGTCAGCAGGTACAGGTTGGAGTGCTTCCCGAGGGCGAGCTTCAGCCATTCGGCGAACAGCATCTTCACGCCCACCAGCATCAGGACCAGCGCGAGCGAGGCCTTCAGGTACCGGAACTTCTTCATCATGCCGGCCAGCGCGAAGTAGAGCGATCGCAGACCGAGGATCGCGAACACGTTGCCGGTGAACACCAGGAACGGGTCGGCCGTGATGGCGAAGATGGCCGGGATCGAATCGACGGCGAAGACCACGTCGGTCGTCTCGACCATGACGAGCGCCAGCGCCAGGGGCGTGAGGAGCAGGGTTCCGGGCCGAGCCTCCTCGACGATCGGGTCCGGGACCGTGGGCGCACCGGGGACCTCGCCCTCGTACGACGCGGGGGCGCCGGCGCGAACGACGAAGCGCCCGCCATGGAACCTGGCGGTCACCGGGAACAGGCGGCGCGTCAACCGAACGACGACGTTCCGGTTCGGATCGGTGTGATCCGTCCTGATGAGGAGCATCTTGACCGCCGTCAGGATCAGGAACCCCGCGAAGACGTACAGGACCCAGTGGAACTCGGCGACCAGCTTCGCCCCGGCGCCGATCATCGCGCCGCGCAGGACGAGAGCGCCGAGGATGCCCCAGAACAGCACCCGGTGCTGGTAGAGCGACGGCACCCCGAAGAAGCCGAAGATCATCGCGATGACGAAGATGTTGTCCACGCTGAGGGACTTCTCGACGACGTAGCCCGTCAGGTACTTCATCGTCGCCGTCGCGCCGGTGTTCGTCAGCCTGTCCACCGCGTCCACCGTGGTGCCAAGGCCGAACCACTGGCCGTCGTAGGCGAAGTACACGAACACGGAGAACGACAACCCCATGGCGATCCACACGGCCGACCAGGCGAGCGCCTCCCTGACGCTGACGACGTGGGCCTTGCGGTGAAAGACGCCCAGGTCCAGTGCCAGCATCAGGAGGACGAACGCTATGAATGCTGTCCAGATCAGGATCACTCGCCGCGTGCCTCCGTCATGGTCATGAGCCGCCCGACGCTCCGCTGCACCGGCGCCCGCCGCCGGAGCGACGACCCGGCGCGCCGCTTGTCCCGAACGGCGCGACGGCAGCGGGCGTTTTGGGCAAGCATAGGCCAGATGCATCGCTCGTGCCCATCAGGCCGGCTCCGCACGGGCCCCCACCATGCCTCCACTGCCTCAGCCGGAGCCCCCTCCTCGCTCCCAGGCACGCGCCAAGGCAGGGTCCAGGCGCCGCGCGAAGCGAAGCGCGGCGCCCCCGCGCCGACCGCGCCTATGCGCGTTGCCAGCGAACCTGGAACTCGACTTCCTCCGTCTCGCCTTCGCGCTCGTGTTCGATGCTGAGGTGCGCATCGGCTGGGACGTACAGGCGCTCGCCCGCGCGGAGGCCGGGCAGCACACCGGCGCCGCCCGGCCTTTCGCGGGTGATGCCCGTCTACAGCTTCGCCGCGACGGCTTCCGCCATCTCGAGCGTCTTGGCCGCGCCGCCCATGTCGTAGGTGCGCACCCTGCCCTCGGCCACGACCGCCGCCACCGCCTTCTCGATCCTCGCGGCGGCCGCCGTCTCGCCCAGCCAGTCGAGCATCATCTTGGCGGCGAGGATGGTGGCGAGCGGGTTCACCTTGTACTGGCCGGCGTACTTGGGCGCCGAGCCGTGCGTCGGCTCGAACACCGCCAGCTTCTCGCCGATGTTGCCCGAGCAGCCGAAGCCCAGCCCGCCCACCATCTGCGCGCACAGGTCGCTGATGATGTCGCCGTAGAGGTTCGGCGCCACCAGCACGTCGTAGTTGAACGGGTTCTTGAGCAGCCACATCGTCATGGCGTCGATGTTGGCGTCGTCCATCTGGATGCCGGGGAAGTCCTTGGCCACCTGCCTGGCGGTCTCGAGGAACAGCCCGTCGGTGGCGCGCACCACGTTCGCCTTGTGCACGACCGTGACCTTCTTGCGCCCGAACTTCTGCGCGAACTCGAAGGCCGCGCGGACGATGCGCTCCGAGCCCTTCCTGGTGTTGATCTTGGTCGAGATGGCGTAGGCGTCGCCCGGCAGGTCCTTGAACGGCTTGAACGACGGCGACAGCTCAGCCAGCGTGTCGCGCAGCTTGTCGGGCACGGTGCCGAACTCGACGCCGGCGTAGAGGTCCTCGGTGTTCTCGCGGAACACGACGAGGTCGATGCCCTCCTTGAAGTTCAGCGGGTTCTGCGGGTAGGCCTTGCAGGGCCGCAGGCAGACGTACAGGTCGAACAGCTGCCGCATGCGCACGATGGGCGAGCGGTAGGTCAGGCCCTTGCCCTGCAGCTCCGGCACCAGCTCCTTCTCGGCCGCCTTGACCGGCTTCGAGGTGATGGCGCCGAACATGGCGGCGTTGACGCTCTTGAGCAGGTCCACGGTGCGCTGCGGGAAGGCGTCGCCCTCCTTGCACCAGAACTCCCAGCCGATGTCGCCGTGCACGTACTCGGCGTCGAGGCCCACGCGGTCGAGCACCAGCTTCGCCGCCTCCATCACCTCCACGCCGACGCCGTCGCCGGGCAACCACGCGATCTTGTACTTCGCCATGCCGCAGGCCTCCCCTTCCAGAGGTTCGTTTGTGCCACGGGATGAGCGGAGCGGGGGCCCCGCCGGGACTCGAGTCCGGGGACTCTATCGGTTCGGCCGCCGGGGGGGCAACGGAATCCGGCGGCCGTCAGGGAACGGCAAACTCCGAAAAACGTTCGGCGGCGCGGGGCGCCTGCCTCCCTCGCCGCCCGTCAGAACGCCAGCAGCACCAGCCCGACCGCGGCGCAGGCCAGCGCCAGGAGCATGGAGACGACGTAGAGGTAGTGGGGCATGCCCACCCGGCCGGTCTCGCGCAGGGTCAGCTGCCTGTACTCCTCGAGGTAGCGGAAGAAGTGCAGGCGGAGCAGGAGCCAGTCCACCCGGACGCCGCGTCGCTGCAGCTCCCGGAGCATCACCATCGCGGCCACCACGCCCATCGCGGCGTAGACCACCGCCCCGAAGAGGAAGACCCGGCTCATCCCGGGCCCTCGGCGCGGATCGCCGTCGCCCGCGTCCGCGTCAGCGCCAGGCCGACGCCGACCACCAGCGCCACGGCGGCCAGCTTCGTCGCCAGGCGAACGACGTTGACCCGCGCCGCGAAGTCCTTCAGCCGCTCCGGACTCAGCGTCGCCGGGTCGCTCTGCGTCAGCCGCGCGTACGCCTCCGCCGACGTCGGCGGGTCCCAGATCCAGTGCACGCCGATGGCCGCGTGCGTCCGCCCGCCCGAGGCGCGGTCCATGCCGAAGTACGGCGGCCGCACGACCAGCAGCGCGGCCATGACGACACCGGCGGCGAGGACGAGGGCCTGGCTACGGTTCATGAACGGTCCCCCGCGTCGTCGTCCCCTTCCCTCCGTCCCCGCGCCGTCTTCATCGTGACGAGGTGCACGGTGACGCCGACGGCGATGCCCAGCAGCAGGAGCCTCCCCCACCACGCCGGCACCACCCGCCAGGCCGCGAGCCCGATGGTCAGCCACAGCAGCGCGAGCGTGACCACCTTCTGCCGCAGCGGGATGCCCCGGCCCTCGCGGTAGTCGCGGATGTACCGGCCGCACCAGCGGTTGTGGAGCAGCCAGTGGTGGCAGCGCTCCGAGCCGCGCGCGTAGCACACCGCGGCCAGGAGCAGGAACGGCGTGGTCGGCAGCACCGGCAGGAACGCGCCCAGCACGCCGAGCGCCACGGCCAGCGTGCCGCAGGCGACGAGCAGGATCCGTGTGATGCGGCTCATCCGCTTCGCGCTCCGTCGGCCCCCGCGGCGGCCCGGCCCCCCGTCACGCCGGGCGCTTCATCAGCAGCAGGCTCAGCGCCATGACCACCATGCCGGCCACGAGGCCGAGCAGGCTGTCGTGCCCCTTGCCGTAGGCGCGGCTCGTCGGCAGCAGCTCGTCCACGCTGATGTAGACCATGATGCCGGCCACGCCGCCGAACAGCACACCCATGACCTCGGGCGGCACCGCGCCGCCGTCGCCGCCGACGAAGAGCAGGATCAGCAGGTAGGCGATCCCCGCCCCCACCGGCTCGGCCAGGCCACTCAGCACCGAGTAGAGGAACGCCTTCCGGCGGTCGCCCGTGGCGTAGTAGATCGGGACCGACACGCTCACGCCCTCGGGGATGTTGTGCAGCGCGATGGCGATGGCGATGGCCACGCCGAGGCCCGGGTCGTGCAGCGCGGCGAGGAACGTGGCCAGGCCTTCGGGGAAGTTGTGGATGCCGATGGCCAGCGCGGTGAAGAGCCCCATGCGCATGAGCTTCGCGCGGTGGGCGCCGGCCGCGGGTGAGCCGGGAACCGCGGCGGCCCGGTCGTGCAGCGGTCGGATCTCGGCCTCGGTGTGGGTCTCGTGCGGGTTCTCGCCGGCAGGGATGAGGTTGTCGATGAGGCCGATCAGCAGCATCCCGCCGAAGAACGAGCCGGCGTTCACCCAGTGTCCCCAGTAGTCGCCGAAGCGCGGGGTGAGGGCGTTGAGGCCCTTGAAGAAGATCTCGACGAAGGAGACGTACAGCATCACGCCGGCCGAGAAGCCGGTGGCCACCGAGAGGAAGCGGTAGTTGGTCCGCGGGGCCATGAAGGCGATGGCGCTGCCGATGGCCGTGGCCATGCCGGCGAACACGGTCAGTCCGAGCGCGAACCAGACGTTGCCCATGGCCGTCATTCTCGCGTGCGCGCCGCCGGCCGGCAAGCACCGTCGCGGCGCCCGTAGTGGAAGCGCGCCACGGCCACCCGCCCGGCGTCGTCGAAGCGCACGCCTTCGAGGGCGAGCAGGGCGCGCTTCATCGCCGGGCCGCCCTGGTAGCCGCCGGGCGATCCGTCCGAGCGCACGGCGCGGTGGCAGGGCACGACGATGGGGAACGGGTTGGTGGCGAGCGCGGTGCCCGCGGCGCGCGCGGCGCCGGGCCGGCCCACGCGGGCGGCGAGCAGGGCGTACGTGCTGACCTTCCCGCGCGGGATGGCGTGCTCGGCGCGCAGCACCGCCTGTTGGAACGGCGCGCAGGCGGCGAGGTCGGCGACGTCGAGCGGGACGGCGAGGTCCGCGCCCTCGAGGAAGAGCACGATCGTGTCGGCCACCGCGCGCATCGCGGCGCACGAGCCGGCGCGCGCCTCCGGGTGGAGCCGCGCGAGTTGCCGGTCCGCGGGCGCGCCCGGCCGCGAGAGCAGCACGCGCACGACCTTCGGCCGCCCGTCGCGCTCCGCCCAGGCGATGCCCACCGGGCCGAAGCGCGTGCGCGGGATCAGCACCCGGCGCACGGCCGGGACGCGGCGCGCTCCGGCGGCGGGACGCGGTCGGCCCGTCATCCCTTCCTCCGCTCCTCGGCCTCGGCCAGCCAGCCGCGTCGCAGCCCCTCGGGCGCCACGCCCGAGAGGTAGGGCTTGAGGTCGAGGATGGGCGTGCCGTCGAGCATGTCCACGCCGTGCACGTGCAGTCGCGGCCCCTCGCGCTTCAGCAGCTTCACCACGGTGAGCCCGAGCGGGTTCGGGCGCGAGGCCGCCCGCGTCGAGAAGATGCCGTGTGGCACGGTGTCCGTCGGCGGCGTGACCATCAGCTCGCATCCCTCGACCCGGTCGAAGACCCAGAGCACGAACAGGTGCGAGAAGCCCTCGATGTCGGTCAGGCCCGGCTCGAACTCGGGCAGGATCTCGAGGACGCCCTCGGCCTCGTGCTTCGCGCCGCAGCCCCTGGGGATCTCCCCCGTGTCGCGATAGGGGCTGCGCACGAAGCCGATGGGGCGCATCGGGTACTCGGTCGGCATGGTCCCTCGCTTTCCGCGGGACGGGCAGCTTCCCAGCTGCGGAGACTACATCCTCTCCGGCGCGCCGGCCCAGCGGGCGCCGGCCCTCAGGCCGCGCGGGCCCGCTCCTCCTCCGCCTCCCGCAGGATGCGCACGCCGCCGCGCACGACGAGGGCTGCGATCGCCGTGCCCACGGCGAGGTCCGGCCAGCGCAGTCCCGTCCACAGCACGAGCCCGCCGGAGAGGATGACGCCCGCGTTGGCGACGACGTCGTTGGCCGAGAAGATGTAGGAGGCCCGCATGTGCACGCCCCCCTCCCGGTGCCGGGCGACGAGCACCAGGCAGGTCACGTTGGCGGCCAGCGCCACCAGTCCGACCAGCATCATCGCCAGGCTCGCCGGCTCGCTGCCCACGACGAGGCGGCGGGCGACGTCGAACAGCACGCCCAGGCCGAGCAGGACCTGCAACACACCGCTCGCCGTGGCTGCCCGGACCTGCAGCCCCCGCGCGCGCCCGACCGCGTACAGGGCGATGCCGTAGACGGCGGCGTCGGCCAGCATGTCGAGCGAGTCGGCGAGCAGGCCGGTGGACTGCGCCCACCAGCCGGCGACCGCCTCGGCCACGAACATCGCGCCGTTGATGACGATGAGCGTGCGCAGCGTCGCGCGCTCGAGCGCGGCGGCCGACGACCCGCACTCGCAGGGGCTCACGGCGTGGGGCGCCGCCGGGGCTGCGGCCCGCCGGCGGCCGGCGCGGCGCCGGCGGGGGCGGTCACGCCGAGCACGAACACCGCGACCAGCAGGCACATCCTTCGGTCCATCGGTCCCACCCTCCTTCGCTTCCGACCCGCGTCGGCCGCCCTACCTCGTCCCGAGGTGCTTCCGCACCGCTGCCCGCACGTCGTCCATCTCGAAGCCGTGCGCGCGGCGGAGCCGGCCCAGGTTCTCGTCCCGCGGCAGGTCCTCGGGCAGGCCGAGCTCGCGCAGCACGACCGCGGCCGGCACGCCGGTGAGCCGCTCGACATCCGCCAACGTCATGGACCCGTCGATGGCGGGACCCGCGCCCTCCCCCGCTCCGGCGCCGTGGCCGCGGTGCGGCGCGTCGGCCGGCGGGGGCGCCGCGGGCTCCGCGGAGTCCCCGGACGGAGTGGCGGACTCCGAGCGGTGCGGCGCCTGGCCGGTCTGCTCGACGTCGCCGAAGAACGGCGCGGCCGCCAGCGCGACGAGGGCCGCGAGCCCCACGAGGGCCAGGGTCACGCGCGGCCACGCACCCTGCGGCTGCTGGCCCCGCACCATGCACACCACCCACTTCCAGTTCAGCACCAGGTGCAGGGCGATCGCCGCCAGCATCACCACCGCGATCCAGAAATGCAGCTGGCCCCACTCGTGGCGGTCCATGCCCCACAGGGCGCGGAAGCGGCCCGAGCCCGGCGGCAGGACGTAGCGCATGAGCAGGCCGGTGGAGGCGAGCAGCACGAACGCCACGAAGGCGATCGAGTCGATCAGGAACTTCAGGGTCGCGCTCTTCATCGGTCTCTCCGGGTGATCCCGGGCCTCGCGGCCCCGGGGGCTCAGGAGAGCACAGACCGGATGGCCCGCGCCAGCCCCGCGGGGTTCTCCCAGGCCATCGAGTGGCCGGCCCCGGGCACGACGAGCACGCTCACGCCGATGCCGGGCAGGCGCTCCGTGTCGGGATGGGGCAGGGTGTTCGCGCCGAAGACCACGGCGCGGGGCATGGTCATCGCCGCGAGTTGTTCGCGCCACGAGGGCGCCGCCCCTTGCACCAGCGACACCGCGCCGCGGTGCACGGCCACGGGCGACGCCACGGCCACGGACCCGGCCCAGATGGGGTCGCTCGCCTCTCGCACCACGGCCGCGTGCCCGCGCGCGACGAACTCGGCCTCGCTCTGCCGCGCGATCGGCCGGCTGAAGCTCCCTCCCCCGGCGTCGAGGTTCGGCTCGCCCAGCACCAGGTGACGGACACGCCCGGGCAGCAGCGTGGCCGCGGCGACGGCGACCGAGCCGCCCATGCTGTGCCCGAACAGGTCGAGGCCGTCGAGCGACAGGCCCTCGACCAGCCGCACGACCGCGCGGGCGTGGTCCCCCACCGCGTAGCCGAAGTCCGCCGGCCGGTCGCTGAAGCCGAAGCCGAGCAGGTCGAGCAGCAGCAGCCGGCGGCCGGCGAGCGCGCCCTCGGCCGCGACGCGCGGGTAGTCGCACGAGGAGGCGCAGCCCAGCCCGTGCACGAACAGCAGGGGCGTGCCCCCGCCGGGCAGGTCGTGGAAGCGCAGGCGGCCGAGTCCCTCGCCGAGGTCGAACGATCGCATGGGTGCACCTCATCGGGCCCGGTGGAGCCGCCGGGCGCCTGGTTCCGTGGACGTCGGCATCGCCCTTCCGGGCTACCGGGATGCCGGCCCCGTCCACCCACCCCCGGGAACCGCACTGCCGGCAACCAACGACATCGTCCGGAACCGCCGGGTGCCACCGAACGCCCGCGCTCGGCGGCCGGCGCGGCCCGCGGGCTGCAACCCGCGGCTAGTCGGCCCTCGGCAAACCGTCGAAGAACTCCACCACGCCCGTCTCCAGCGAATACTCGGCGCCGACGACGAGGAGCCCGTCTCTCTCGATCAACTGCTCGAGGACTTCCGACCCGTGTCGCAGATGGCTTGCGGAGAAGCGGACGTTGGCCCGAACGGCGTTCCGCACCAGGGCCTCCGGGTCGTGCCGGAGTTCCGTCGCCAGCAGTGGTTCCACGGATGGCCGAACGCGGTCGACGATCGAACGCAGATTCCTCGACTGGCTGCCCGTCGGCTGCTGGAGTTCCTCCAGCGTGGCGAGAACGGCCCCGCACTGGGAATGCCCCAGAACCACCACCAGCCGTGTGCCGAACCGCTCCGCGGCGAACTCGACGCTGCCGATCTGGGAGGAAGCGACGATGTTCCCGGCCACGCGGATGACGAACAGGTCGCCCAGACCCTGGTCGAAGACGAGTTCTGCCGGCACCCGCGAGTCGGAACATCCGAGAACGATGGCGAACGGCTCCTGGCCTGCCGCCAGCTCGCTGCGGCGCGCGTGGCTCGTGAGTGCGTCGCTGCTCCGAGCCCCGGACACGAAGCGACGGTTCCCCTCTCGAAGGCGTTCGAGTGCTGCTCGCGCTGAGATCATCGACGCTCCATCCTCGTCCGGCCAGCGCCCGGCGTCACCCGCGGCGGCCAACAGTGAATCGGCCTCCCCTGACCGTCGCCCCGATGACAAGTCCGGCCGTCACCAGGATCAGGTTCTTGATGATGTACTGACCCTCGAGAGTGGGCGCGATCGGCGCCACCGTGAAGCACTGCTCGGGGAACAGGAACAAGGGAGTGACGGTGCCGAGCATCTGGAGCCAGAAGAGGAAGAGCGTCACCCGGAGGAGGTAGCCGGTGATCAGACCGACCCCGACCAGGCACTCCCAGGCCGCGAGAATGGACACGGCCGGCTCCGGGGCGAGGAGACCGAAGGACAGGGTCGAGATGGTGTTGCCGGCAAGCGTCTGGGCGGGGCTCAGCCCGGGGAAGAACTTGAGGAAGCCGAACCACAGGAACACGACGCCAAGGCTGAGGCGCAGGAGGCGGATGCCGTTCCGGGCCATCCACCCGGTCAGGGCCGTATCGATCCGATCGTAGCTGCGAGAGAGAGTGCTCATCGTGACTCCTCAGCCGAGCGAGATCCGGCGGTTCGAAGGACCCCAAGACGGAGCTGCTGCGGCCTCGCGAACGCGTTTCGGCCGCTCGGCGGGCCACCAGCCGTTGCGCGGCACGGCCGCTGACGATCCGCCGGGTACGCCAAGGCATCACCGCGGCATCAGCGCGAACACACCCCAACCCAGGTATTCACGAGTGAAAGCGGCGTAGCGCCCGGGTTCCGAGGTCAGTTGCGCTCGAACATCCTTCGCCAACTCGTCGCCGGGATTGGCCTCGAGCCATCGGCGCATGGTGAGCCACTTGGCCGCCTCGTATCTGTCCCAGCCGTCCTGGTCGGCCAGGACCATCTCCACGACGTCGTAGCCGAGATGGCCGAAGGACGCGAGAAGCTCCGGCAGCACGAGGAAGTCGGAGGTCGAGCCGGCCAGACACCCCTTGGCGACATCCTCCGTCGGCGGCAGCTGCCGCCAGTAGGGCTCGCCGATGAGGATCATCCCTCCGGGGCGCAAGCTCCGCGCCAGGAGCTCGATGGTGCCGGCGACTCCCCCGCCGATCCACGTGGCGCCGAGACAGGCCGCCACACCGACCTTCTCGTCGGAGACGTAGCCGGCAGCATCGCCATGGATGAACGTGACTCGATCGGCGACGCCGAGTTCTTCGGCACGGAGTTTCGCCTGCTCGGTGAACAATCGGCTCATGTCGACGCCGGTGCCGACGACGCCGTGATCGCGCGCCCAGGTGCACAGCATCTCCCCCGAGCCGCTACCGAGGTCGAGCACCCGGGTCCCCGATTCCAGACGCAGCGCCGCGCCGAGCGTGGCGAGCTTCTCGGGTGTGATCGGGTCGTGGATGCGGTGAGCGCTTTCGGTGATGTTGAATATCCGCGGAATGTCCAATGCAGCGAATCTCCTTCCGGGTGTGAATGGACTCCGTCACTGCCTAACGACACGATTCAACCGGCGGCGGCCAAAGAAGCTTGACGTCAGGACCGACCTGATCCGCCGCTCGGCTGCAATCGATGGTTCGCTGTCCTCCTACTCCGCTCGCCTACTTGGCTGGAGGAAAGGAGCGGTGTGCATGGAGGACTTTCCAATCACCGTTCGACAAGACAAACACAACTGACTGAGCGAATCGTGTCGTTAACGTTCTGCCGTCGTCAAGCGTCGCGGAGGACAAACCTTCCCCGGTGGCGAGAGCAACTGTCGGAGACAGCAACGTGACATGCTGTTCGTCGAATCGGTAGCTCACTTCCTTTAGTCCTTGAAATCCTCGCTTTGTGGATTCCAGCGCCTCCTTGCGGGTCAGGAAGAGCTTGCCGTTCTGCGCAAGCGATCCCGTGTCGTTTTCCAGCACGAAGCTGAAGACCTTGTCGGGATCGAGCGATTGCGCGGCGGTTTGAATCTCGGCCAGCCGAGCCAGCACCGCCTTGTGACAGTCTGACGAAGTGGAGTTCTTGCCGGGCTGACCTTGAGAAACGGCCGCGGCGACGATGACTACGAACGCCGACGCAGCTGCCAGGGTTGTTCTTGTTCTCGAATTCACTCAGTGTTTTCCTTCTTGCTGAGGTGGCGGCGATTGACAGCGAACGCAAAGTGGACAGTTCTAGGTAACCGGATATCGGCTCCGGCTTGGTCGGTGTAGCACGGGCGACGGCTCGCGCTGTCTTCATTGACGCCAGGCCAGCAACGGGTTGCCGCACGTGGCCTCGCCGTGCAGCAGGATACGCTGTCCGGGATTGGCGGTGTATCCCATACTGAGCCCGGCGCTGCGGCGCCACGCAGGCTCCTGGCCCCATCCGGCCCGTGGCTTCGCGGCCCGCGACCATGGCAGCCGCTCCTGGCTACGACGGACTCCCCGCCATCGCCCGCTCACGCCCCGCCATCGAGGGGGCTCCTCAGGCCACGACCGCCGCGATCGAGGACGTGCGTGTAGATCATGGTCGTGCTGACGTCCTTGTGCCCGAGCAGTTCCTGGATGGTGCGGATGTCGTAACCGTTCTCCAGCAGGTGGGTCGCGAACGAGTGCCGCAGGGCATGGCAGCTCGCCGGCTTGGCCATTCGCCGTCTCGGGGCCGCCCCCAGCCTCAGAGCGCCCGCACCGGCTCCCAGATCTCGACGTGGTGCAGCTTCTGCGGGTGCTGCTCCGGGTCGTTCAGGTACTTCTCGAAGCACGGGCGGTCGTCCGGCTGGTAGCCGCTCGAGGGGAACCACGTCCCCATGAGCCAGTTCCAGGCGGCGCCGTACTCGCTCGGGTCCAGCAGGAACGTGGCCACGGCGTAGCGGCCGCCTTCCACCTGCATCACGCCCGCTTCGCCCTCGGGCTTCGTGCCGGCCGGGACCGTCACGCACACGCTGATGCGCAGCTTGTCCCCGGCCGTGATGTCGGGGTTGTCGTGGTAGATGGTCAGGAACCTCGCGGCGGGCCCGAGCAGGCCGCGCGGCCCGCCCCACCGGCAGAGCTGGCCGAAGAGCCGGCCGAACAGGGCGGAGTCGCCGGCATACGGGCCGACGTGGCGCACGTAGGCGACGGTGAAGGGCGAGAGGGTCTCGATGCGGACGGAATCGGCGGGCTTCGCGGGCAGGGACGACGGGTTCGGCGACATGGGCATCCTCCTCGGCTTCCCGCCGCCGGCACGTTGCGCGGCGGCGCCGTCGTCAACGTAGCCGTCTTGCGGCTGGCGTTCTTCACCGTCCTTGCGAACCGTTTCACGATCCTTGCGGCCCGCGGCGCGCCACTCGCTGGCGCTCATGCCGAAGCCGGCGCGGAACGCGCGGGCGAACGCGGCCGAGCTGCCGAAGCCGCAGTCGAGCGCGACGGCGGTGACGCTCTTGCGGGGGTCCTGCAGCAGCTGGTTCGCCGCCCGCTCCAGCCGGAGCCGCAGGATGAACTGGTAGAGCGTCTCGCCCGCGCAGGCGGTGAAGACGCGGTGGAAGTGGAAGGGCGAGAAGCAGGCCACGCGCGCCAGCTCCTCGAGCGTGAGCCGCTCGCCGAGGTGGCGTTCGATGTGGTCCGTGACGCGGTGGATGCGGCCCAGGTACTCGGCGCGCGCGGCGGCCGACGCCTGCGGACGGTCGTGGGAGGCCATGCGGGCTACTCTGCCACCATGCGGCGTCGAAGGCGAGGGTGGCCCTTGGGGCGTGAACCGATGCGCCCGATCCACCGAGACGGCCCTTGCGTCCAGATTCACCATATGCCACTATCCACCGTAAGGTGCGGGGAGGATGGGTGGGGTGGAGCGATGGGTGTGGTGGGCAGCGGCGAGGATCCGCGCCCTTGGAGCCGCGAGGCGGGTGAGATTCACCCACAAGGCGCTGGAGGAGTTGTACCGGCTCGATCTGGGATTGGACGAGTCCGATGCGGCCGACATCCTGGCTTCGCTCTCTCCCTCCGAGGTCGTGGGCCGCATGCGCTCGTCTCGCGGTGGAGAGTGGATGTATGTCCTCGAGCCGGGGGTCGGCGCAATCCCGCTGTACGTGAAGGTGATCCTGAGGGACGAGTGCGTGGTGATCTCGTTCCACGCCCGGGAAGGAGACGATGAAGAAGACTTCGCGTAGCGGGCCGGCCCGGATTCGGGAGACGGCGCCCTCCTACCCTGCCGCCGACGCCTGCCCGGACTGTGGCGCCACCATGCGCGAGCGACGCGGCCTGCTGCGCCTCCCGGTCAACGGCGAGGACGTCGCGGCCCCCGGCGTGCGGCATCTCCGTTGTCCGCGCTGCCGCGAGGTCGTCCTGCGCATGGACCAGGCGCGCGAGCTGCGGGAGCGCGCGTTCGAGGTCTACCGCCGCAAGTACGGCCTGCTCGCGGCCGGTGAGATCCGTGCCATCCGCGAGCGCCACGGTCTCACCCAGGCCCAGTTGGCCCGGCTGCTGCGGCTCGGCGCCAACACCCTGTCGCGCTGGGAGGCCGGCCGGAACGTGCAGACCGCCGCCATGGACGTGCTCCTGCGCTTGGTTCGGGACGTGCCGGGCAGCCTTGACTACCTGCGGCGGGAGGCGAGGTGACGGCAGTTCATCGGCCGCGGACCGGTTGCCCGGGCGGCGGGATTGGAGCAGTCTGCCGTTTCCTGCAGGCCTGAAAGGAGCCCCTTCCACCATGCTCATGCGCATCGCCCTCGCGCTCGTCCTGATGCTCGCCGCCGCGCCGGCCGCGCACGCCCAGGCGGCGGCCCAGCCCGCGGCCACGACCCCGCCCACGCTGGCGGAAGTCCGCGCCGAGATGGACATCCCCTCGCTCTCGCTCGACCTGCGCGGCCAGCGCGACTCGGTCGGCTTCGCCTCGAGCGCCGAGCAGATGGCGAAGGTCTGGGAGCTGTCGGCGCTGCCGCCCGCGCCCGACTCGCTCGGGCCGCTGCCGGCGCCGGGCGTGGTCGGGGTCATCTGCCCGCACGACGACTACCTCTACGCCGGGCGCGTGTACCGCCGCGTGCTGCCGTTGCTCACCGCGCGCACGGTGGTGCTGGTCGGCGTGTTCCACAAGTACCGCCGCTTCAACGAGTCCGACCGGCTGGTCTTCGACAGGTACCGCGCCTGGCGCGCGCCCGACGGGCCGGTGCGCATCTCCGGACTGCGCGAGGACCTCATCGCCCACCTGCTGCCGGACGACTTCGTGCAGAGCGCGGCCATGCACGACTCCGAGCACTCGCTCGAGGCCATCGTCTACTGGCTCAGGCACGCCCGGCCCGACGTGGAGATCGTGCCCATCATCGTCCCGGCGGCGGGCTTCGGCCGGCTCAACACCCTGGCCAGCCGGCTGGCGGGGGCGCTGGCCGCGGTCATGGAGGCGCGCGACCTGAAGCTCGGGCGCGACGTGGCCATCGCCATCTCGACCGACGGCGTACACTACGGCGCCGACTTCAAGTACGTGCCCTACGGCGACGGCGGCCCCGACGCATACGCCCGCGCCACGGTGAAGGACCGCGAGCTGCTGAAGGGCCCGCTGAGCGGCACGCTCACGCCGGCGAAGATCCGCGCGCTGTACGGGGAGTTCGTGGACCCGAAGGACCCCGACACCTACCGGCTCACCTGGTGCGGGCGCTTCTCGGTGCCGCTGGGGCTGATGCTGCTCGAGTACCTGTCGCGCCTGCCCGGGCCCTTCACCGCCTGGCCGGTGGCCTACGCCACCTCGGTGAGCGCGCCGGAGCTGCCGGTGCGCGAGGTCGGCCTCGGCGCCACCGCGCCGGCGAGCCTGGAGCACTTCGTCTCGTACCCCGCGGTGGCGTTCACGTACGGGACGAAGAAGCGGTAGCGACCGGCCCGCGACGCGCCCCCTTCGTCCCCGCGCTTCCCGCGCTCGTCACGGCGCGCGCCCTCTCCGCCGACCGGGCCGCGTAGGCTCGTCAGGTTCCGCCGTCCGCACCCGAGACCCGAGGAGATCCCATGACCCGCCGCAAGCTCCCGCTCGCCTGCGCCCTGCTGCTCGCCGCCCTGCCCGCCCTCGCGGCGGCGCAGACGCACGGCCCGCAGCGTGCCTACATGGACACGACCTGCTCGCCGTGCCGCGACTTCTTCCAGTACGCCAACGGCGCCTGGCTCGCCACCACCGAGATCCCGGCGGCCTACCCGGCCTACGGCATGGGCTTCGAGATCAACGACCGCACCCAGGTGGCGCTCACCCGGGTGCTGGAGAGCGCCGCGGCCGGCGCCGCGAAGGAGAAGGACCCGACGCTGCGCAAGCTGGGCTGGCTCTACGCCGTGCTCATGGACTCGACCCGCGCCGACCGCGAGGGCATGGCGCCTCTGCAGGCGGACATCGAGCGCATCGAGACGATCGCCACGAAGGAGGACCTGCGCCGGGAGTTCGCGCACCCCGACGGCTACGCCCCGTTCGGCTTCGGGGTCGAGGCCGACCCCGGGCAGTCCACCATGAACCTCGCCCAACTCTCGCAGGGCGGGCTCGGCCTGCCCGACCGCGACTACTACTTCCGCGACGACGCCAGGTCCGACACGCTGCGCCGGGAGTACCTCGCGCACGTCGAGCGCGTGCTCATGCTCACCGGGATGGCGAGCGGCGCGGCGCGCGAGGCGGCGCCGCGCGTCATGCGGCTCGAGACGGCGCTGGCGGAGTCCTCGCTCGCGGTGACGGAGCAGCGCGAGCCGGAGAAGCTCTACCACAAGATGACGGTGAAGGAGCTGCGCGCGCTCTGCCCGGCGCTCGACTGGCCGGCGTTCTTCGGCGAGGCGGGCGTGGCGTCGCTGGCCCGTGCCGAGGCGCCGGTGGACGTCTCGATGCCGGCCTTCATGCGCCAGCTCGGCCGGCTCATCGAGACGACGCCGCTCCGGGACTGGCGCGCCTACCTGCGTTTCCACACCGCGCGCGCCATGCTGCCCTGGCTGGGGCAGGCCGCCTTCGACGAGGCGTTCGCGTTCAACGCGCGGCTGACCGGGCAGAAGGTCCCGACCCCGCGCTGGAAGCGCTGCGCGAACGCGGTGGACGGGGCCATGGGCGAGGCCCTGGGCAAGGCCTACGTGGCGACCGAGTTCCCGCCGCCGTCGAAGGCACGCATGGCCGGGATGGTGGACAACCTGCGGCTGGCGCTGCAGCGCCGCATCGAGACGCGCCCGTGGATGAGCGCGGCCACGAAGCAGCAGGCGCTCAAGAAGCTCGACACGTTCCTCCCGAAGATCGGCTACCCCGACCAGTGGCGCGACTACTCCGCGCTGACCGTGGACCCGAAGGACCCCGCGGTCGTCAACCTGCGCCGCGCGCAGCTCTTCGAGTACCGGCGCCAGCTGGCCAAGATCGGCAAGCCGGTGGACCGCACCGAGTGGCTCATGACCGCCTCCACGGTCAACGCCTACTACAACCCGCCCACGAACGAGATCTGCTTCCCGGCCGGCATCCTGCAACCGCCGATGTTCGACCCGCAGGCCGACGACGCCGCCAACTACGGGGCCATCGGCGCGGTGATCGGCCACGAGATGACGCACGGCTTCGACGACCAGGGCCGCAAGTACGACGCCGAGGGGAACCTGCGCGACTGGTGGACGGCCGACGACGCGAAGGAGTTCGAGGCGCGCACGCAGGGGCTGGTGGACCTGTACGACGGCTTCATCGCCATCGACACCATCCGCTGCAACGGCCGCTTCACCCTGGGCGAGAACCTGGGCGACCTGGGCGGCGTGAGCCTCGCCCACGAGGCCTGGAAGCTGTCGCTCGCGGGCAAGCCGGCCCCGGCGGCGGTGGACGGCTTCACCCCCGAGCAGCGCTTCTTCCTGAGCTACGGCCAGGTCTGGCGCAACCTCCTGCGGCCCGAGTTCGCGCGGCTGCGGGCGATGACGGACGTGCACTCGCTGCCGCGCTGGCGGGTGATCGGGCCGCTCATGAACGTGCCCGAGTTCGCGAGGGCCTTCGGCTGCAAGGCCGGCGACCCGATGGTCCTCGCCGCGGACAGGCGCACCGAGGTCTGGTAGGGAGGGCGACGCTCGCGCGGAGCAGGGGCAGCGGCGCGAGGATGCGGAGCGGTTCGGCCGGCGCGACGCGGCCTGAGCGGCGGACGAACGAAGCGGCCCCGGGGACGGGAGCGCCTCCGGGGCCGTTCGCGTGACGGGCGGCGGGCCGCCCGTCCTTGCCTCAGTCCCCGAAGCTGATCCCCAGCTCGCGCGCGGTCTCGATGGTATCGCTGTCGAGGTTCACGGTCTTCATGCGGCGCACCGCCTCCTTGAGGGGTTCGTAGCGCACGGTCGGCGGGGCGAGCGAGACCATCACCGCCGACTGACCCTCGTCCAGCGCCCGCACCGCCGCCGCGCCGAAGCGCAGGGCCACCAGCCGGTCGAAGCTCGTCGGCGATCCGCCGCGCAGCAGGTGTCCGAGCACCACCGTGCGCGTCTCCTTGCCGGTCCGCTGCTGGAGCGCGCCCGCCACCTTCTCCCCCACGC
>CAZSQE010000004.1:0-23831 GCA_964608905.1 uncultured bacterium
CGCCGTCCGTCGCGCGCAGGACAGCGACGGCGCCGCGGTCCGCCTGGGCGAGGACCCGAGTGAGGGAGAGCACGTCGGTGATCGACGCGTCGCCTCGCGCGAGGAGCCGACCGGCGTTCTCGACGGCCCGCGGCAGTGCGGCGAGCGTGGACACGGGGACGATGCGGCGGCTCGGGTAGATCGGGCTCCATGTCGGGCCGCTGGATTCCTCAGGATCGCCGGCGAGGCGGACAACCTCACGCGCCTCGACGGCGAGCGCCGCGGCGGCCTGCCGGGCACGCGCGTCGCGGCCGCCGGCCGGCATGAACTCGGTGAGCAGGTCGGACCTCGTCACGGCCAGAACCTCAGCCAGCGCCGCGACCTCGCCGAGCGCCGTCCATCGCTGCGCGCCACTCATGTGGTGCGCCTGGGCGCGCATCGCCTGGGCCGAGGTTGCGGCGGAGACCACCAACCCCGTCCATACCCTGACTGCACCGTGGGCACGTGCCGGGCTCGTCGGGACGTCAGCCCAGCGCGACGACGGCGGCTGCGGGTCCGGGGAGCGGTCGATGGGCGGCAGGGCCACCAGCCCGCTGCGCAGCAGGCGGACCGGGTGGCGGACGAGGTCCGCGATCTCCGGCTGGACGGCGGCGCCCATGCTGAGGCCGGTCACAGTCTCGACCATCTCCGCCAGGAGAACCGCGAGGTCGTCCTGGAGCCGACCGACCGGCATCGCCGTCTCGGCATCGGATGGGGTCACCAGGGCGAGGGCGGCGTACCGGGTCGCCAGCTCCATGCGCCCGGCGTAGATCAGGCCCACGGCGGGGCCTCGCCAAGCTCTTCGGTGGCGAGGATCCGCGCCGCTGTGTCGAGGTGCCGGAGCGCCTCGGCCAACACGAGCGCCGCCGACAAGGGCTCCACGCGGAGGATCGCCCCGCGCACCAGGCGCTGCGCGGTCGCCAGGACTGCCAGGGCGCTCAGCTCCGACGGCAGCCTCTGAATGATGAGAGATGCGGCCGCGACGACATCGAGCCCCTCCCACGCGGCGCAGATCTCCAGCCCCGCCACGGACCCTGGGGAGCACCGTTCCAGCGCGACGTCGAGGACACCGCGCACCATGGCGACGACGTCCGTCACCTCGAGCTGTTCGGGCTGGGCGCTGACTGCTGCACCTGTCCTCGCGTCCACGGCAGACCACCTCCCTGCGTGGTCCAGGGAGGTCGACGGACGCGCACGTCACCGCGGACGAGGTTCCGCGCCGCATCGGCGGATTACGCCGTTCGGGTGGACTTCCGACGCACCCTCGCCGCTCATTGGCAGATCGTCACCCCATTTGACCTGCGGCGATGCGCCGCGTTTTCACCATTAAGCTCTGGGCCGAGCAAAGAGCCTGGTCAGAGGCCTAGCCTCGGGGCCTCCGCGCGGTATCGTTGCGGCAAGATCAACATCGGCGACGAGCGCGAGGCGGAAGTCATGGCAAAGGGTTATGAGTGCCCGGTCTGCGGGACGTACACGGTGCACCCGGAGAGCACGAACAAGATGCGCTGCAGCAGGTGCAACTCGCAGTACGACAAGGAAGTGATCCTGTCGCGTTGACGGCGCCAACCGAGCAGCGACGAACGCGCGCATCCGCTGTTGGCACTCCGCTCCCCACCGCTCAGCGCCTCCTCACGGACTGTGAAGGGAGGGCCCGTGCCCACGGGACCGAAGCACACCTACGCCTGGGATGAGTACGAGGACGGAAGGTGGGTTCCGCACCAGCGGGAGTGCCGCTGCATGATCGGCGATGACCACCACGAGTCTGACAACCAGGGCTACTCCTGGGATGAAGCGGGCAACATGTATCAGCACGGGGAGCTGATGTAGTCCGGGCTAGACGACCCGCGTCGCACCGACGTGATGGGTTCCTCTTCGGGGAGGCCTTGCCGAGGGATCCCGAACCGCAGCGGCAGACGTGTCGAGCGCCCCTTCCCCTAGGTTGCCCTTATGGATCTGACCAAGACCGTCGCAGACGTCCTCGTGCCGCGGATCCTCCGGATCCCGGACTACCAACGCGGGTACGCGTGGCAGCGCGAGCATGTCCAGGACTTCCTCGACGATCTCCGCTTGCTCGAAGACGGCCACCGCCACTACACCGGGACGCTCGTGTTGCTCGGCTCGACGAGCCCGGTGGTGGACGACAACTTCAATGCGCTCGTGACGGCAGATGTGGTCGATGGGCAGCAACGGCTGACGACCATCGCGCTGCTCATCGACGCGCTCAGCAGAGCGATCGCCGCCAGCGGTGACACCCAAGCCGCCGATGGCCTTCGGCGCCAGTTTCTTGTCACCAGCAAGGACGGAGCTCCACTCCTCAAGCTGCGGGTCCAGAGCGACGCGAAGGATGTGTGGCAGTCCCTCATCGAGGGCAAGGCAGTCGAAGCGCCGGCGACTCTCGCTGGCAAACGCTTGCTTGAAGCGAGCCGTCAGATCCGGGAGCACGTTGACGCTCTGGTGGCTGCCGCCGGCCCGGGCGCGGCACGAACGCTCTCCGAGAAGGTCATCACGAAACTTCAGTTCACGCTGTACGAGCTCGACAACCAGGCCGAGGTCGGCGTTGTGTTCGAGACCCTCAATGACCGCGGCAAGCCGCTGACGGAACTAGAGAAGGTCAAGAACTACCTGCTGTTCCTGGCGGCCCGGCTCGACGAAGGGCGACGCGAGGCGTTGGCGGAACGCATCAACGCCGCGTGGTCGTCGATCTACCACCTGCTCCTTGAGGTCGCGGCTGTCTCGAGCGCCGGGGAAGACCAGTTCCTGCGGGCGCACTGGCTAGCTACCGAGGATCCCGTCCCCGTGCGTTGGCGTGGCACCAAGTCGGTGAAGGAGCGGTATGCGCGCGAGCGCTACCTCGCCGACCCGGATCTCCTGATCACCGAGGTCAGCGCGTACGTGGACTCGCTGCGCCGTGCCGCTCGCTCCTACGCCGACTCCCTCCGCCCGGACGTGCAGGCGTTTGCCGAGTTCGGCCCCCTTGCGGCGAGCGCCCGAGCCATCCACGCACGGCTCTGGCGGGCAGGGACTGTCGCGGCGTTCCAACCGCTCATGATCGCGATGCGCGGGGTTGGAGCCTCCGAGACCAGCGCCTACGTCGAGGCGCTCGACCTGTGTCTGAGATACGCCGTGCGCACGTACCTGATCGCCGGCTACCGCGCGGACGCCGGACAGACTCGGCTGTACCGGCTTGCCCACGACGTGCACACCGGCCGAGTTCCGGTCTCCGACGTCGCGCCCGCCTTGCGGAGGCTCGTTCATGACTACGGTTCCGACGACGTCGTCCGCAAGCGTCTGTCGGACACCGACTGGAACTGGTACCAGTGGGGCGGCCTCCGCTTCTTCCTCTACGAGTACGAGATCGCGCTGCTCAAGGGCGCGAAGCCCGAGGTGGATTTCTCACACCTCGAGAAGGCCAAGCGCGAGAAGACCGTCGAGCACGTGCTCCCCCAGACTGCGACGTCGCCCTACTGGACCTCGCGGTTCGACGCAGGCGAGCGCGACCACCTGACCCACGCGCTCGGCAACTTGGTGCTGACACTCGACAACAGCTCGTACAGCAACAAGGACTTCCCGGCGAAGCGAGGCGCGGCCGGACCGGGCGAGCCCCAACGCGCCTGCTACGCCCAGGCACCGCTACGGCAGGAGCAGGAGCTGGCGTCCTTGGAGGACTGGGGGCCACAGGAAGTCGTCGGACGTCAGCGTCGGTTGGCCGAGTGGGCGCTGCAGTGGTGGGCCGTCGACGCCCCGGAGCAGCCCCTGGACGAGCGTGTCGAGGATGAAGACCAGGACGACGACGCTGTCGATGTCTCGCTCTCCGACGCTACGGCCATGGTCGACGACGTCACCTAGGAGGGAGGACAGCGGGCCCGGCACAGTCGAGACTGCCTAGAGCACGGGCGGCGTCATGGGCGTGCCCGCGACGCGCGCACGCCATCGACAACGGCCCGCCGCCGACCGGGTCTCGCCCCACAGGATCACGTGGGCAGCCGCGCCGCGCGATCAGCCAGTGGCCCTGACGTCATGAGCGTTCGACGCCTCGTCCACGCCATCAGGTCGAGAACGACGGGCGGCGCCGTCCTCAGCAGCAGCACCCCGGTCCCGAAGGGCAGCGTCCGCAGCCGCGACGTGTCCATCACCGGGACCCGCCGCACGCTCGACGACGTCGACCGTCCGCCGTAGTGATCGCGGGAGACGGAAGTCAGCTCCTCGTCGCGGTCGCCGATCAGCGTCGCGAGGTCGGTCAGGTCTCGGGCGTTCGAGCCACCGCCGAGGATGACCTTCGCGATCGCAGCGTCCCAGAGGGTGCCCGCCTGCTGCTCGCCCCACTTGTCGCGGGCCTGGGACAGGGACTGGAGCACCGCGAGCGTCGTGACGCCCGAGCCGCCGCCCTCCGACATCAGCGCGGGCAGCGACGGCAGCGGCGCCAGGTTGCCGATCTCGTCCAGGGCGAGGAGCAACGGTGGGTCAAGCCGCGCACCCGGCGACGCCGCCGCGATCCGTCGGGCCGTCTCCACCATGTCCTCGACGAGCGCTGCCACGATCGGCGCCGCGGCGCCGGCCCCGGATGCGGTGCCGAGCACGTACAGCGTCCCGCGGTCGCGCAGGAACGCCGTGGGGTCGAACTCCTCGCCCTCCCGCGGCGAGACCGCGTCGAGCACCCGCGGGTCAGCGAGCGCGGACAGCGCCTGCCGGACACCGAGCCAGATCGAGTCCCGGGTCCGCGGGTCGGAGTTCGCGGCCTGCTCGAGCGCGTTGTCCCACCCCGGGGCCGCCGACGGGCGTCCCAGGATCGTGATGGCCTCGGTGACTGCCGCCGGGTCGAGCGACCACCGGTAGAGGTCGCGCGCAGCCCTGCCGTCCAACGCCGCAGCGTGCAGCAGGGCGCGCAGGACGGTCTCGGTCTGCGCCTGCCAGAAGTCACCGCCGTCGGTGCCCCGCGAGATCCCGGTCCCGGCGGCCAGGCCTCGCGCGCGGATCATCGCGATCTGCGGGACGTCGCACCCTCGCACCGGCGACCACCGCAACCCGTCGGGCACGCCAGCTGCGAGGCCCTGTGGATCGAAGACTGCGACCGGCCCGATCTCTCGCCTCGCGGCATATGTCACGGCGAGGTTGTCGGGCCGGGTCGACGTCGTGACGACGGCGCCCGGGGCGTCGAAGAGCATGGGGATGACCACGTGCAGACCCTTGCCCGACCGCGGCGGCCCGACGACGAGGATCGAGTCCTCCACCGACGCCCACGCCTGCGCGCCGTGCGACCGGCCGAGCAGGTAGCCGACCTCGCGAGGGCGCGGGTGGGGCAGCGACGGCCGGGCATGGCGGGCGCGCCGGGTGACGGTCCGCGGTCCAGCGGCTTCCAGCACTTCGCCCCTGGTGGCGGTGCCCGGGAGGTTGCGCGGGTCGGCGCGACGACGTCGCGCATCCCCGCGCGACCATCGAACGAGCGCGATCGCCACGGTGGCCGCCGCCGCGACCACGACACCCGTCACGGCCCAGTAGGCGACCGGCCCGGGCATCGGCGTCCCCCATGCGGCGCTCGGATCGGACGGCTCGCGGACGAGGGCGAGCGCACCGGCCAGCCCAGTCGCCGGAGCCTCGCGCCCGGTCACAACCGCCGCGGCAGCAGCCGCGACCCATAGGACTCCGGCCGCAGCGACGAGCGCGGCGAGAGCGCCGAAGGCGACGTCCGTCATTGACCCCGACGGCACCACGCGGCTCCCAGGCGTGCGGCCCACGCCAGCATTCATGACCGCCCCGCCATCCGCGCCGCGGTGTCGAACACCTCGAGCTCACCGCGCGTCAGCTGGTGCTGGGCCACGAACGCCCGGTCATGGATGCGCCAGAGCCCTTGCCCGACGCCGAGCGTGGGCAGCAGCTCGGTCTCGGTCTCCGTCAGCCCGAGCGCGAGGGCGGATCCGGCGAGCTGGTCGGCCTCCTGGCGGTAGATGACCCGCGTCGAGCAGTCGGCGAGCAGGCCCTGTGCGAGGGCGCGGACCTCCGAGCCGAGGTCGCCGATGGCTTCGAGGTCGGACAGCCGGTGGATCACCATGAGGTTGGCGATCCCGTACGCGCGCGAGAGCTTCCACTGCGCCTGCATCCGGCGGATCAGGGCCGGGTGGCGCATGACCCGCCAGGCCTCGTCGTAGACCACCCACCGCCGGCCGCCGGCCGGGTCGAGCAGCGCACCCTCCATCCACGCGGAAGCGCACGTCATGACCAGCGAGAGCAGCGTGTCGTTCCCCGACACCTGCGACAGGTCGAGCGTCACCATCGGCGCATCCGGGTCGAACGCGACGGTCGAGGGTCCGTCGAAGATCCCGGCGAGGTCGCCGCGGACGAGGCGCCGCAGCGCGTGGGCGACCTCCCGCCCATCGGTTCGGAGCTGGTCGGCGTCGACGTCGTCTGCGCCGAGCGGGTTGATGAGCAGCGCGACGACGTCGGGCAAGGTTGGTTCGGTACAGGCGGCGACGGCGTCGGCCAGGGCGGCGTCGAGGGCCGTGTGCTCGACCGGCCGCAGGGCGCGCACCAGGACGGTCTCAGCGAGTGTGCCCAGCAGCTCCCGGCGCCGGGACCAGACGAGGCCGGACCACTGCTCGTCGGCCAGCCCGTCGGGGCGTCGTCCGGCGTCGAGCGGGTTGAGCCGGTTGGGGAGCCCGTGTCCCAGCGCGATCGTCGCGCCACCGACGGCGCGCGCGACCGCGGTCCACTCGCCCTTCGGGTCACCCGGCACGTACACGCGGATCCCGAAGGCCAGGGACCGGGTCGCCAGCGACTTGGCCAGCGCGGACTTGCCCGTGCCGATCACGCCCGCGAGCAGCACGTTCGGGTTGGTGATCAGGCCCTGCCCGTAGAGCTCCCACGGGTCGTAGACGAAGGCGCCACCCGAGAGTAGATCGGTGCCGATCAGGACGCCGTCGGACCCGAGTCCCGCCTCGGCGAGGAACGGGTAGGCGCCGGCGAGGGTGGCCGACGTCGCCGCGTGCGGTGGGACCGCGAACGGCAGCCAGGAGCGCAGCGCAGCGGGGCCCGGCTCTCCGGATCGCGGGAGGTAGGTGGGACTCCCGCCCTGCTCGCCGGCCCGTGCGCGGTCACGGCGCGCGGCGAGCGCCTCCGCGCGCGCACCACGTCGCGCCGCCGCCAGACGGCGTCGTCGGTCGCGGCGTCCGGCGGCGAGCTCGGCCGCAGGCGCGACCAGATGGGTCGCGTGGGTACGCGGTGCCTCCATGGCCCTCAGATCCCCCGGCACAGCGGCAGCGCGGCCGCGGCGAAGGCCTGCGCCTGCTGACCGAGGAGGAGACGCGTCTCGCACCCCGCCTGGACGGCGGCCTGCTCGATTGCAGACCGCGCCGCCTGCAGCGCGTCGACGTCGGGCGCCGTCACAACGACAAAGCCGGCGAAGCGCAGGTCGCCGTGCCCGGCGATGAGGTCCCGCTCGCGCTGGGTGACGTCGGCCCACTCCTGCTCGGCGCCGGCGTCGGTGATCTGGCCGATGCGTGCGCGGTGCGCGGCGTCGGTCTGGTACTCGACGCGCTCCTTGCGGACCGCACGCATCGCCTCGGTGGTGGTCAGCGGCTGGGCGACGATCGAGGTGGCCCGGCGGACGCCGGCCGCCAGCAGGATCGTCGACAGGAAGCCGGGGTAGACCTCCGAGCGCGGCCACTCGCTGATCCAGTAGACGGCGTGCACGCCGGTGTCGGTGCGCAGGTGGTCCAGGTGCTCGTGAACGGTCACCGGCCCGGCGATGGCCACGCTTCGCCCGACGGCGGCACGGTCGAGGCGGCGGGCAGCCTCGGGGTCGTAGGCGAGGCGGAGCATGACCGACAGGTCCTCGGGGTCGACCCAGCCCTCGACGGTGATCTCGGCAGCGCGCAGGGCAGCGACGACGGTCGTCAGCTCGCGCCGCAGCACCGCGGCTGCTCCCCCGACGCCGCCGCCCTCGGCCCGTATGGCCCGCCGGGCGCGCGACATGTCGAGGCTAATGCTGATCGTCGTCTCGTGACGTTCGGTCGCGGGCGTGGCCTGCTCGAGGAGCTCGCGGTACTGGCGGGAGGCCCAGGAGTCGCCGGGGATCCCGCGCGCCGCCCAGTGGTTGCGCACGCCCGCGCCGGAGTCGGGCAGCGTCCGCTCGAGCACCTGGACCCTGGCGATCCGGCCCGACGCGCACGCGGTGGCGAGTGCGCGACCCCAGCCCGCGACGCGCCGCTCCTGGTCACTCGGCGACTGGAGGACGAACGACGGGTGCCGCACCTTGGCGACGGCCGTGAGTGTGTTGGCGTGCGGGTCGTGGATCATCGCCGCGCCCGTGAGCTCGTCGTGGTGCAGGCGCAGGCGGGCCGCGTCTCCGGGAAGTGCCAACGTCCCGGCGGGGCGCGGGGCGAGCACCCGGACGCCGTACACGTTCTGGCGCAGGGCCCTGCGCAGCACCCAGTGTCCGTACACGGGCACCCACTCGGCCACGTGCCGGCCGGCCACGGACACCGACGCCGCCGCCACCGCGAGGCCCCACGCGGGTGCCGTCACCACGACACCCGGGATGCCCGCTGAGTACACGGCGGGAACCACGATGAGCAGGGCGCCTGCGAGGGACACCAGACGCGGCCCGGAGAGGCCGAGAAGGACACCGCGCGTGGAGCGGCGGCCGAAGCGAACGGTTCCCGGCGTCGCGGCGGTGCCGGTGGCGCGCGGGCGTGCAGCAGCGATCGTCATGAGGGCTCCCCAGAGCTCGACGGGGCAGGCGCCGGCTGACGCGCGGCGGGCGGGGACGCAGCCGGGGCGGACCACGCATGGCTCAGCACCGGGATCGGCTGCGCGCTCGACCGCGACGACCCAGAGGCTGAGGCGCCGCCGGCAGCAGCCGCGCCAGCGGGGCCGGCACTCGCTCCGCCGACGACGGCCGTGACCGAGCGCACCATCGACTGGACGCTCATGCGGCCCTGGTTGGCGACGGCGATCGTCGAACCGTTCGTCGACCGGTGCCACTCCCCGGCGACGTGCGTGCCCGCGAAGTCCAGCACCTTGAAGCACGCCCACGGGGCCAGCGACGCCAGGAGCAGCAGGATCAGCCCCGAGAGCAGGGCGCCGATGCCCGTCGCCCCGCCGACCATCCCCACCGCGACCACCAGGACGATCACGACGGCGAGCTTCGACAGGATCAGCGCGAGGGTGACCTGAACCCAGCGGATCACCCAGCCCGAGGTGATCCGGGCGGCTCCTCCTGCCAGCGCGAGGGGCGCGACGACCACGGCGATGACGATCAGCGCCTGGCGCACCAGGAGCGTCCCGAGCGTGAGGGCGGCGCCGACGATGAACAGCAAACCGAAGACGATCAGGAGAGCACCGCCAGCGCCACCGCCGATCATGGCCACGTCGGAGAGCAGTGCCACGTCGATCAGCCCGCGCGCGGCGTCCTGGATCGACGTACCGGCCAGGCCGGCGATCCCGTCGCAGATCCCGTCGACCGCGATGAGCAACGCCTGTACGACGGCGGCCGCCGCTGCGGTCCCGAGCGTCGCGACGCCTGCGCCAGTGACCGCGCGTCCCAAGCCGCCTGGCTCCCGACGGATGGCCGCCGCGATCACCTGAACGACGAACAGACCGACGATCACGACCAGCGCGACCGAACCGAGAGCCGCAGCGTTGCGGCTCACGTAGTCGGCGCTGAGATCGACGGTGGTCGTCGTCGAGATGGCGTCGAAGACGGCGTTCATGACGCTCTCGGCGGCGGACGCGAACGCACCGCCGATCGAGTCGAGGATCCCGCCCGCAGCGAAGCTCCCCACGCCTGACACGGCGTCGGATGCGAGACACGCAGGCGAGATGGGCAGCAGGTCGCACATGTCCATGAGCTCGGCTCCGTCCGTACCTGAGTCGGGTCAGACCAGCGAGCCGGTGTTGGAGAAGAAGGTCACGATCGCGTTCGCCGCCCCGATGAGCAGCGCCGCCCCGGCCGCGACGACCACGCCCGTCTTGCCGCGACCGGCCAGGTGGGGGTTGCCGGAGTTGGAGCCGAAGCCCCACACGACCGACGACACCACCAGCGCCGCGACACAGGCGACGAGCCCGAACGTCAGGAGCGCGCCGACGATCTCCCGGAGCTGCGCGAGGCCGGGCAGGCCCGAGGTGTTGGACGAGATGCCGGGGTCGTCGAACGGCAGGAGGGCAGCGAGGGCGGCGGGCGTCGCGAACATGGTGGGCTCCGGGTGGCCGAAGGTCCGCTCAGAAGCGGCTCCACGGTGGGAGACCGAAGGACGCGCACGCCCGAGGCGGCCGTGCGGTCCGCCGGTCGGCAACACCCGCTCGGCGGAGACCACGGCTGCTCCGCCCCCAGCGCGGACTTGAGGCACGCCACGGGGGCGTGCCTCAAGTCGAGAAGCGGGCCGAGCTGAGACCGGCTACTTGCCCTTCCCCTTCTTCGGGGTCTGAGACAGAGCGCTGGCCGCGGCCGACTTCTCGGCCTTGGTGCTCTTCGGGTTGGAGAGGACCTTGCTCGCCGCAGACGCGGCCTTCGTGCCGGTCTGCCGGGTGTTGCGTGGTGACACCTTGACCTCCAGCGGTTGCAGGGGCCGGGCCGCTCGCCACGTAGTCGAGTCGACGCCTGGCATCGTTCGAGCAGTGCGAGGCCATGCAGCATCAGCCTCGAGGACCAGGTTGGCCCCGGCACTCAGGGTCTCATCGACCGCTGACGCACAGTGTGGCGAAGAGGGTCGCTCTCCAGAGCTGGGCTACTTCGTGGCCTTCGCCTTGGTGACGGATGCGGGCGGTGGACGGAGGCCGCCCTTCGCCTTCCCAGCGGCGTAGCCGCCGCGGAAACTGTCGCCCGGGGCGCGCTTCGTGGCCGTGGAGGCGGCACTCTTCGTCACGCTCTTGCCAGCCATGTGCCCTCCCCTCATGCGTCGATGAACTCAGCGTAGGCGACCTGGTCCCAGTTCACGAGGGCGCCGATACCGCGACGGATCACCGCGCCCCCGTCATCAAGCAAGAACGCACCAGTCTCTGGGTCCGCCTCGCACGTGTCGACCAGGTACAGATCTTGGGGATGCGGGTAGCCCGCGGCGTAACTTCCGGGGCGTGCACCTGCGTCGTCGCTCGGGTCCTCCCAGACACCGAGGAGCCACGTCCCATCCTTGAGGTGCAGGCGCAGCCATCCCGTGAGGGCAGGCGAGCGGAAGAGGACGTCCCAGCCGCGCGGTGCAGGCGACGGACCCGTGAAGTAGCGCGCCCAGGGACGCCGATTCTTGGCAGCGATGCCGACTGCGGTGCCAAGAGCGAACGGCACGGAGACGTAGCCGGCGTAGATGAGCCACATCCACCAGGGAATGGCGACGATGTCCTGGTCTTCCGCGGCCGTGGCGTACCAGGCGTAGAGGCCGTAGACCAGAGGTGCAGTGAAGACCGAGAAGGCCGCAGAGACACCGGTGAACCGAGCGACGCGATCGCTGAAGGTGACCTCCCAGGCCCCGTCCTCCCGCTCATACGCCCATGTGTAGAGCGCGCCGGGCAGCACGGCCAGGATGAACACCGCGACGGCTTGGAGGGTGTTGAGCCCCACGGGTCCCGTCTCCTCTCAAGATCATGGCCGGGGGAACTGCAGATCAACTAGGCGCGGGGGACACCCGGCACAGGTTCTGTCGACGGGCGAAGATACTCGCCCTCGCCGACATGCAGTGCTGCCCTACTGGCCTCATCGCGAGGCGATGCCAACGGCAGTCAGGTCGCAAGTCGCAGGCCCCCGATGAACTTCGGCGCCCAGTACGAGCTCTGCGACACACGCTGCTCGATCTTCACGAGGTCGCCCGTCTGCGGCGCCTCGATCATCGCGTCACCGCCCAGCGACATCGCCACGTGGAAGATCGTCGAGGGGTCGCTGAGGTCATCTGCGAAGAACACGAGGTCGCCAGGCTGGAGCTGCGTCATCGTCGTCACGCGCACGCCGGGCGCGTTCCACTGGTCCCGTGACGTCCTCGGAAGCAGGACGCCCGCCTGCGCCCAGGCGTAGCGCGTCAGGCCCGAGCAGTCGAAGCCGACCGTGCCGGCGCCCGAGCCGAAGCCGAGCGTCGGCCCGTTCAGGTCGCCGCCACCCCACGCGTACGGCGTGCCGAGCCACTGCTCGGCTGCCGCGATCGCGACACGCGCGGACTCCGACGCCGGTGCGCAGCCCGCCGACGCCGCAGCCGCGGGGTCGTCGAGGATGTCCGCCAACCACGTGCGAGCGCCTGCCTCCCACTTGGCGTAGGCGTCCGGGAACGCCGACCGCTGCACCGCCTGAGCCGCCTCGGTGAGCGCCATCGCCTCCCACCCGTCGACGTCGAGCAAGCCACGGTTGCGGGTCGGCGACGACGGACCACCGAAGAAGGCCGCGGCCGCGTACGCAGGCTCGCGCACCTGCTCCGGCGTCCCCCAGCCCATCGACGGCCGCTGCTGGAAGAGGCCGAGCGAGTCGCGGTCGCCGTAGTCGAGGTTGCGCAGGCCGGACTCCTGCATCGCGGTCATCAACGCGATCAGGAGCCCGCGCGCCGGGACGTCCCGCTGCTGGCCGACGGCGACGATCACCCGGGCGGACCCCGCCTGCTCGTCGTCGAGATCCACGACCGGCCCGGCGGCGACGGCGCAGCCACTCTCCGACTGGAGGGAGCCGGCAAGACCTGCCAGCGCGCCGGTGAGGATGAGTACGCCCGCGACGACGACCGCGCCGACCTTCGCCAGCATCAGGGCACGACCGTCGCGCCGACGAGGACCAGGTGGCAGCGGTCGACGTCGGCGCCGCCCGCCGGGCAGCGCATGCCGATGGTGACTGTCCGCTCGCGGGAGGCGGTCTTCTCCACGCCGCCCTCGACGTACGTCGTCGTCTCGATGCCCGTGACGTTCCGCATCGCCCAGCCAGGCTCGGCCTGCCCGCTCGTGACCACCTGTGCCCATGAGCCCGGTTCCCAGACGTCGCTCGCCTCGAACGTCGACCGCTGCTCGTTGGCGCGCATGCGCTGCCACAGCTCGTCGGCGGGGATGCGGGCGGCGACCAGCGCCTCGAGGTCGGCGCGGCCGGTCTCGCTGAGCCGTGGGTCGGCGTCGGCAAGGAGGAGGTCCCGGTAGTCCGCGGGGTCGAGGCTCCGGGTGTCGACGGCGAAGAGCGTCTCGGCGACGGCCGTCGCGTAGGCGTCAGGCTCGTCTGTGTGCGGCAAGGACATCGCCCGGCCCGGCGCTTCGCCAGCCGGATTGCGCTCAGGGTTCCGGCCGGCCGGGGCAGTGGCGCTCGGGGGATCGGACGACGGCACCGCACCCGGCGCGGGCGTGCCGCGCATCGTCCAGGCCGTGACGACGACCGCGAGGAGTGCGCCGATGGCAGCTGCGATCCCGAGCGCCTTCTTCATCCTGACCTCCCTGTGTTTGCGTCTGCCTCAGGGACGCCTCCCTGTGCGCACGTCGGACGCTCGGAGGTATCAGGCGGCGGCAGCGTCGGCCAGGGCACCGGCTGCGACGTGCCGTCGCGACGTCAGGAAGGCGATCCGGTCGACGGCACCGACGACGTCGGCGGGTCGAGCAGCAGGGTCGCGGTGCAGGGCGAGGAGCAGCGACTGGGCCGCGCGATCCCCGCGGCGCGGACCGATGAGTAGGGCAGCCAGGGCCGCGAGCTCCGCCCCAGTCAGCCGGAGGACGTCGCGCATGTACAGGTCGCGGCGAAGTGTGACCTCCTCATACGACCGGCGGGCGCCGGCCATGACGTCGAGCGCGCGATCGACGGCGTCGGCCCAGAACTCGGCCTCGGCGCGGTCGATGCCGGCAAGGTGTCGAACGAGCGCCCTGAGCGCAGGAGACCGGCCGCGCCCGTCCGCGTCCGAAGCGGTCCCGTCTAGTCCGGCACAGGTCGCCAGGCACTCGTCCTCGGCGCCGAGGCGGTTCACGCCGACGGGCCACTCGGTGCGGGGACGCCGGACCGCACGAGAACTGAGCATCGCCGCCGCCGCGCCCTCCACAGCCATCGCGCGGCCCACCGCCGTCCACAGGTAGGCCCACGGCGCCTCTGCAGCCGCGACGTTGCGCGCGAACCTGTCGAGGGTGATCCAGGCGAGCGTCAGGACGTCGCCGGGGTCGGTCTCACCGCCGGCCCAGTCCTTGTGCGCCATGTTGGCCCCCCACTTGGCACACCTCTTGGCGAGTGCTCGCATCACCGCTCGCCCGGCGGCGCCTTCCCAGCCAAGGGTGGCCACCTCGCCGAGCGCGGCGCGCAAGCCCTCGTTGGTGTCGACGTCGAGGACGTCGACTTCGCCGGAGCGCGAGGAGGCATGGGCGATGAGCGCGGTGGACATGGTGTCGGGGACTTCCGAGAGGCATCGCATGACATCCATCGGAAGCCGGGCGCACAGGACGGCGGCAGGTCACCGCGGGACGCTTCGGGACGTCCCGGCGAGCACTGGACGTCCCGCCGCCGGGAGGGAGGTACGGCCATGAAGAACGTCCAGCTCGAGACGGCGATGCACGCCGCGGGGTTCAACCCGGTCACCCTGGGCGAGGCCGTGCAGGTCGACCCGAAGACCGTCGAGCGGTGGATTCGCGACGGGCGCATCCCGCGCGCCTACAACCAGTGGGCCGTCGCGAAGGTCCTCAAGGTGGAGCCGTCCTACCTCTGGCAGAGCCCTGCCGACCTGCCGACGCAGTCGCCAGGGCCGCAGGAGAGTCACCTCTATGCGCACCGCGGCCTCGTGCCGCAGCACCTGTGGACGGATCTCGTCAGGGGCCCGACGACGTCGTTCAGCGTCCTGGTCTACGCCGGTCTGCCGTGGTTCGAGGCCGATCCCGGAGTGCTCGACTGCCTCCGCCTACGGGCGAGCGAGGGCGTGCGGATCCGGCTGGCGCTCGGTGACCCGGACTCCCCCGTCGTCGCGAGGCGGGGAGAGGAGGAGGGAATCGACATGGCCGCGCGGGTGCGGAACAGCCTGCGCATCATCGAACCGCTGATCGGCCACCCCGGCATCGAGGTGCGCCTGCACGCGACCACGCTCTACGCATCGCTCTACATCTCCGACACGGACCTGCTGGCCAACCACCACATCCTCGGCACTCCGGCCGCGCAGGCGCCGGTGCTGCACGTGCGACGCAGCCCCGGCGGGTTCCAGTTCGATCGATACGCTCGAAGCTTCGAGATCGCTTGGCACGACGCCCGCACGTACGAGTGAGCGGAGGCCCCGTGGCCCGCACCGACTACTACGACGACCCCGGGGCGCCGACGCCGAACAGCGTGGTGCCGGCAGCCGTCGGCTGCATAACCGACAACCAGGGTCGGATCCTCCTCGAGCACCGCGTCGACAACGACCTGTGGGCGTTGCCGGGCGGCACCCACGACTTCGGCGAGAGCATCGTCGAGACCGTGGTGCGGGAGGTCCGGGAGGAGACCGGGCTCGACGTCGAGGTCACCCGACTCGTCGGGCTCTACACCGACCCCAAGCACGTCATCGCCTACACCGACGGCGAGGTGCGGCAGCAGTTCACGCTCGCCTTCGAGTGCCGCGTGGTTGGCGGAACGTTGGAGAAGGACTCCGAGAGCCAGGAGCTGAGGTGGGTCGCATCTGAGGAGCTCGACGGGCTGAGGATCCATCCGTCGATGCGGAAGCGGATCGACCACTTCCTCGAAGGGCGCGCGGAGCCCCACTTGGGGTGACGCAAGCCGCGTGTGGAGTTCCTCCTGAGCGGCACCTACGTGTTGCGTCCCCATGAGGCTGGTGAAACGGCGCGGACCGCGAGGGAGGGGAGGTCCCGGAGGCAGGATGGGAGTGCAACCAACCGTCTCGCTGGCGAGACGGACCTACCCCTCGATGAGCCCACGCCGCACGCCTCCGAGCAGGCGTCAGCGAGCGAGCGAGCGAACGTCGCTGCATCCCGGACAGTGCCGTCGGGGCAGGTGCGTGCCGAGGCCAAGCCTGCATGCCGCATCGGTCCAGCACGGCTGAGCTTATCGCCGCTTCTTCTTCTTGTTCTTTCCCTTCCTCTTGTTCTCCGCGGCTCGTTCTTCGGCTCGACGACGTTGCGTGGCCTGCGCCTCCGTCTCTCCTTCACCAGGCGCTCGCAGACCGTCAATGGCCTCTGCGAGGATCTTGGGATCGACGTCGGTCTGCCCCGAGTCGTATGACGCGTCGATGAGTTCGCCGGTCGGCTCGTCGTACACGAACGCGGCGCCTCGTCTTAAGCCGAGCTGTTGCCTCTTAGCCACCATGTACAACTGAGAATGTCCGACTACATCCTCAACGTCCATCGCCACCGGACGCGTCATCCACACGAGCAGCCAGCCGTCCTGCTTGGTGGTGCCCCACGGAACGGCGAGACTCCTGGGCCTTCCGCCCGCAGCCGGGCTGGTTGTGAGCTGGACCGCGCGTGCCGCCAGTCGCCGCTGAGCGTCTGACGAGCCTTCCAGGAGAGTCGCGCCGATACTCAGCCACCCAAAGACCCCCCTCTCGCGAAGGGCGTCGATGAGGGGCGCGAACGGAGAGGCGGTCATGCGGGGCTTGGGTGCGACGGCATGGACGCTCACGCCCGCCGGAGGGTGAAGCGAGGCGTACCACGCATCCAGCTCATCTGTCTGGCTCGTGACGACTGCCGGCACCTGGCTCTTGTAGCGGCGCACGTCCGCGGGACGGGCCTTGCCTGTCCAGGGTAGTTCCCGCGCTACCGCTTCAGGGTCGGGCTCCACGTAGAGGCCACTGCGGAAGAAGAGCAGGAACAGGTCCAGCTCGTCCACAGCCATGAACATCTCTGTCGAACGCGGGTGCGTGCGGCGGCGCACGTACAGCAAGAACTCGGCCGGGCGACGGACCAGTTGGGCGATCAGGTCGAGGTCATTGAGGGAGACGGTCCACGGGATGCTGTCCAAGGCAAGTAGGTTCGCCCTGATCAACGTGGCGGTAGCCGTGGTGATTCCAGGCATGTCGTCGAGACTTGTGACGACACTGTGGATCTCTCGAACATCACTAAGGTCGATCCAAGTTCCGTCTCGCAGAAGCAAACCCTCATCGTCGATGATGCGCTGCTTCATCCGACTGGCCTGCTCCGCCGCCTTGGTGATGGCCGCAGCAAGGTTGCGGCGTAGCGGATTCACCTCGCCGGTCCGTGAGCGTTCGCTGAGCGGAATGGCCTTGTCCTCAACGATGAATGCCACGTCGTGGAGGACGAATAGATGGTCACCTTCGACGAGCTTCGTGTAGCCGGAGGGATCCCCGGACGCCTCGGATTCGTCCAATGGCACGAAGTGCTCTATGCCGTGGTACGCGGTGACCCCCGGGACGAGTCTGGCGAAGAGGGAGGCAACCCGGTCCTCAAGGTACTTTCCTCGATGCAGTGCGTACGGATCCCAGTACTTCGAGTCCTTCAAGGCATCTTCGAACGCGGACTTCACTGCATCAGCGATCAGCGCCGGGTGTACGACCATCACCAGGTCGTCGCGGGAGACTATTGGATGGGAGTGCAAGGGCGAGTTGCCGTCCAGATAGGCCCGTAGGGCGCTTCCTGGACCATCTGGCGGGGTGGGGGCCGCGAAGAACTCACCGATCTTGGCCGCCACTGCTTGAGACAACCCTGCCCGGGCTGCGACGTCGACAACGGCGATGGCCGCTTGGACTGCGGACGGGTTGTAGAGACCAGCGAACCCATCGCTGAGCCTGCGCTTCTCATCCTCCGTCGGCACGCGGCCGGGCGTCATGTCGACAAGGTTGAACGCGTCAAAGAACCCTTCCCCTCGTGCGTTGAATTGGTCCATCTGCATCTGATGGCACGTATTCAGGAAGGACAGTGCATCGTCGACGCCGAATCCGAGGACCGCCCGGAGTCCTGCGTCGACGCCCGCTTCGCCGAACAGTCCACGAAGCGCCTCGTCGTGCATGTCGGGATAGGAAGTTCCTCGCATCCAGCGCCCGTTGCCACGGACAGTCGCGGCAACCCGTTCGATTTGGCCGGACTGGTCCGCGGCAAACTGGTCACGCACGTTGGCCAGACTCAGCAGCTCGTAGCAGAGCGGTAACAGTTCTTCGCTGATGGCACCGCACAGGTCTTGATCGACGCGCTTGACATCGTTGCTGGCGTCGGCCTCGGAGGCGGCGCAAAGTATCATGAGGGTGATGATCTCCGCGACGGCGTGGCCGCCCTCTGCGCCTATCGACGGACCGGCGCCGCCCGCGGGCGCAAAGGGCAGCGTCATCATTCGGACGGCCTCAACGGTGCCCAGCGGCTCGTAGCCAGAGACACCCGCAACGAGTCGGCTCGCTGCTTCATCGATGCGCTTCTCGACCTCGGCGCGAGGGTCCGCCGTCTTCGAGACTTCCGAGAGCAGCCGAGCCGTGTCGAAGGCGCTGCCTAGCGCCACTTCGACGTGCCGGTCCATCTGCACGACGTTCGGCCTGCTGGCGCGCAACTTCTGCCGCCTCCGTGAGGACTTGGGCGCCACAGATCGCCACCCCCTTCGATGTCCGCGTCCGCTCGCTGCGACGAGGCCCTCGTGTGCGTGCGGCGGAAGTCTGAGGAGAGGACGCCGGTATGCGCTGCCGCGCTACTACGCATCGGATATCACAGAGCCAGAGGGATGCCTCGGCGGCTCGCCGAGAGGGTCGGCATCGTGGGGCGAGTCGCACGCCCAAGGCTGCGGACCGAGAAGGCCCACCAGAGCTTCCGCTGTCTCCTCCGGGGCGACGAGGCAGCGCCAGGCGGGGATGCGCTGCACCGACCAGCCGAGTCCCTCGAGGATGTGGTCGCGGGCAAGATCCTGCCGACGTTGGCGACCGCGGGCATCGGTGTGGTGGACGCCGTCGACCTCGACATTGAGGCGACCCGCAGGGAGATCGAAGGCGAAGTCGAGCTCGTAGCCTTCGACTATCGGCTTCAGCTCGGGCACGTGCCCTCGCCGTGAGAGTGCCTCGAAGAGCCGTCTCTCCGCCTCGGAGTGCAGGGCGGCGACGTCCGTCAGCGCGTCGGCCGCGGCTCCCGGAGCCTTGCCCTCCCGCGCAAGGCCGACAAGAGCGTGCAGCGTCGGCACCGGTGCGTCGGCAAGGCTGACTGTGTCCGCGAAGACCACGAGTGCGCGCCGCGCCCGCGACACGGCGACGTTGACGAGGTTGCGTTGCTCCTCAACCCAGCGAGAGGTGCCCGCCCGCGCGCCGGCGGCGAGCACTGTGGAGAAGAGCATGACGTCGCGCTCGTCGCCCTGGAAGCGGTGGGCCGTGCCGACCGTGAGGTCCTTGGCTGCCCAGACGGCGTCGCCGACGGCCGCCTTCAGTCGGTGACGAAGCAGCTCGGCCTGAGCGGCGAACGGCGTGACGACGCCGAGCGAGCCCGGCTCGTCCAGGTGCGCCAGGACCCACTGGACAACCGCCTCGACCTCGGAGTCGTTGAATGCACCGCCAGTGCTGCCGCGGCTCGTGGCACCGGGGACATCGACAAGATGGAAGCCGCGCACCGTGCCGACCTGAACATTGACGTCGGTAAGCACCCGCAGCGCGCCGCCGTAGAACTCCTCGTTGAAGAAGCGAGCGATCTCCGGATGGCAGCGGTAGTGCTCATCCAGGAGGAGTGGTCCAGCGACAACTCGAGCGGCGAACGCTGTGAAGGCGGAGTCCTGGCCGGCAGAGACGGAGCGCTGGTGCATCTCCGCCTGCGTCGTCCCCGCCGCGACGGCCACGCTCTCGAGGGCGTTCTTGGTCAGCGTTACGACGGGCGTGAGCTGGTTGGGGTCGCCGACGACGAGGATGCGCCTGGCCCGATAGGCGAGCGGGAGGACATCCGCCACCGAGCACTGGCTCGCCTCGTCGAGGACCAGAAGGTCGAAGAGCCCAGCCGTGAGCGGGAAGTTGTGGCGTGCCGAAAGCGCCGTGCAGGCCCACCCCGGGACGTGCGGCAGTGCTCGCGCCACGGCCGCCGTCCGGGCCGCACGAGCCGCCGCACGCATACGAGCCAGCTGCTGCAGCGCAGAGGCGCCACTGTGCAGCCGCCGCTGGACGGTGTCTGCCAGCGCGGTCGCGCCGGCTCGCGCCCAGGTTTCGGCGGCGACCCCAAGGTCCGCGCGGTCCTGCTCGGGGCTCGCCGGGCCCACGCGGTCGAGCCGACCCGCCAGTACCGCGACGCTCTCCTCGGCCTCGGCCCACGCGGCGATGTCCTCGAGCGAGCACCCTGCTGCGATCGGTCCCACCGCGGCCGAGACTCGCGCCTCCCGCCGCGCGCGCCACCAGCGCGAGCCGAGCGCCTTCCGCGCCAAGGTGAGCACGTCACGCCGGCGCCCGGCAGCCGGAGGCATGTCGGGTCGGCCCCACAGCATCGTGCGCAGCACTTCGACGTCGAGCACGAGCTGGGCGAGTTCGGCTTCAGCCCGGGTGCGGTCAGCGAGTCGGCCGAGGACCTGCTGCCGGCTGGCGGACGCGGCCTCGAGCTGCCGGCGGATCACGGATGCGGACGGTCCCGGTGCTGAACCTCGAGCGGCGAGCTGCTCAAGGACCTGCGGGAGCTCGTCACGGCGTTCGCGGTTCCCGGTGCGGATCAGGAGCGCCTCGTCGAGGGCAGCGCAGCGGCGGGCAGCCACGTCCACGGCACCGTTGTTGGTGGACGCCACGAGCACGGTCTGCCCGGCCAGCCACTGATTCGCAACCACCGCAGCCACGAGCTGCGACTTGCCCGTGCCCGGCGGTCCGGTGACGACGGTGATGGGGGCCGAGATCGCGGAGACGAGCGCCTGTTCCTGCGAGTCGTTCAAGGCGAGGCCCGCCACGGCGATCGGGAGCAGGCCCGCAACGAGGTCCGACACGTGCACCGCCGGCGAGGCAAGCGCCGATGCGCCGCTGCCGGTCTCGCCCGATGCGGCGGGCGGGGCCAGGAGCCACCGTGCCGCGGTCCTGTCGACGTCGCCGCGGCCGGCGAGGTCGCTCAGCTCCTCGGTCAACGCGATCGTGGCGAGATTCGACGGCCCACGGAACGCCATCGCGACGTTGTGGACACCCTCGCCGAGCTCGGTGCGCGGCGTCAGGCGGTCCACGTCGAGGGTGGAGTTCTCCAGTCCGAGGGCCTCGCACAGCGCGGCGGCGCGGTTCTGCATCGCCGTGGGGTCGCCCAACGGCAGGCCGTCGGCGACAGCGGCTTCGGCGACCGCGAGAGCATCGAGGGGGAAGAACGAGTCCGTCAGCAGACCCGGGTTCAGGTACGGCTGATCGTCACGGGGAAGGGCGGTCGCTTGCCCGGCGCCTGGCGGCTCGAGCTCGGTCATCAGGAGCGGGGCCACCCGAAGGCGCCCCGTCCGATCCGCGGCGACGACAGTCGGCCACCCGTAGTAGACCGCCTCGTCCGCCGCGGCAGAGGAGGCCAGGCGACCCAGCCTCCGGTCGAGAGCGATCGTGTCCTCGCGACCGGTGACGAGGTCCTCGCGCTCGAGTGGCAGCAGCGTCCACCGCTCGTGTTCGGAGATCGCAGGCGGCTCTGCAACGCCGGCACGCTGCGTCGCGAGCAGGTGGTAGCGGACGAGCGTGCGCCAAGGTGAGTCGGCCACAGCCGGCGCCGGATGACGCGCCGCCGTGCCAACGCCGCCCGGCGGGCCCGTGCTGGACGCCCGAGGCGGGCCTGCGGCCGTCGGGCATCGGACGCAGGCCACCCACTTGGTGTCGGGGTTCCACCTGGCCGTGGTTCCCGCCACGAGCTCACGGCCGCACCGGCGGCACCGCGAGTCGTACCTGAGCGGGATCGTGCGTTCAGGCATCTGCCGTCGCGTCCCGCCGCTGCCTGCTCACGCGCCCCTCCACACCATCGAGTCCGTCGCCAGCATGCCAGCGACGCCGGACATCAAGGGCGAGAAGAGAGCCTCAGCCGAGGGTGAAGGCCACTCCGGCAGCGACGCCGGCCATGCGCTCCTCCACCCGCCGGACGGTCGCGAGCAGCTCTGGTGCCACGTGGCGGATCGACCGGTGCACGACATGACCGGCCTCGTAGCGCTCGAGGATCTCGGCGATGCGCTCCTCCACGCTCAACGGCTGACCGGCCGGACCGGTGGTGATGTCGGCGTAGGTGAGGGCATCAGCGAGGTGCGACTCTTCGGCGGGGAACTCTCCGGCGAGGATGTCGGCCAAGCCGCGGGACGCTGCTTCGGCCCACGCGCCGGTGTGGTTCGCGACGAGCCGGCAGAGGCGATCAGACACGCCGAGTGCGCGAAGGTGCCGAGCGCCGTCGAGCGGATGGAAGCCGGTGTCGAGGAGTTCGGCGCGGTAGCCGATGTCGTGCAGCCAGGCGGCGGCGACGAGAAGCTCGGCGTCCTCCGCGTTGAACATCCGCGCGAGTGAGGCAGCCGCGGTAGCGACGCCGGCGGAGTGATGCCAGCGAGCGGTACCGACGCCGAGAAGCTCACCCGCACGCCTCTCTGCGTCCGCGACGACTGCCTCGGTTGTCACCCCGTCACGGTACGACGGGACCGCCCGCGCGAGCGATGCCGATCAGGACCGCCGGCGATGCCTGGTGTAGGTCTTGCGCAGCTCGGTGAGGCGCCGCCGGACCGCGCTCGGCGGCATCTTGCTGAGGTTCAGCGGCGGGTCGAGGTGCCCGAGGATTGCGCTCTCCAGTCCGTCGAGACCGTCGGCGTCAGTGACGGGCACGGCGGCGACCTGCAGGTGCTCGTGCATCCAGTCCGTCAGCGCGTCCTCGTCGATCTCCGCCAGGCCACCCGCGGCTGCGAGCACGGACCCGAGGCTGAGCCTGAACGTCGAGAACTCGTGCCTGCCTCCCAGGTGCATGCCGCTGATCCGTCCCCAAAGCGTGTTGCTCGATCGCCTGCCGCTTCGCGAGCGCGTCGCCCCGGCGAGCCCGGCGTAGATCAGGCCGGCGGCGATCGGGTGGCCGAGTCCGGCGGACAGGTCTGCGGCACCGTCCGCATCGACCCACCAGCTGTAGAGGCCGGGCCGGCGGAGGCCGTCGCCGTTGGTCGCCACGAGCTCGGCTGGCGACTGGCGCGACGACGGCGACGTGAGCTGGGTTGCGATCTCGGACGCTTCGAGCACGACCACCGAGCCGGTGGCGTCTCTCTTCCCGGACCCGTACCAGGCGAGCCGCTGGCCTTGCCGCAGACCGTGGAGCGGCTCGCTGACGAGCGCTCCACGTGCCTCCAGGAGGGGTCGGAGCGAGGTCGCGTATGCCGCACCCGCGTGGATCTCGATCGACTTGCCGTCCAGCGAGCCGCACGCCTCGCCGAGCTGGCTCAGCACGCGGCGCGCCCACTCGCGGCGGTACTCGCGGTGAGTGGTGGACAGGGTGACGTCATAGGGCTCGAGGACCGTCTCAGGGCTCACGAGCCCGTGCTTCGCCGACAGCACGAACCAGGGAACGCCGGTCGCCTCGGCGTGGGCACGGGACTTCTGGAAGAGCGGCGAGGTGTAGAGGTCGCGGGCCGGCGCAGCCGTGGCGCGCTTCCGTTTGGAGCAACTCACGAGCACCAAGTCGACGGCCTGGCCCGCGCCGGTCACAGTGACGGGTTCTGCTCGCGACACAACTGCAGCAGCGCCCGCGCGCCGGCCGGGCCGGCGAACGAAGGTGACTGACCTGCCGACCCTGACGTCCGTCGTCGTGAAGCCCGGCCATCCCGACCGGTCCCCCGACCAGAACGCCTGGTGGTCGTAGGCGGACCGTGGGAGGCCGCCGACGAGCACGTCCAGGTCCGCCCATGCGATCTGGATTCGGTCGTCGACCGAGGCGAGCTTGTCGCGGAGCGGAGACCAGTTGGCCACGTGCCGAGTCTCCTCCACACCTCCGACGGCGGCTCCAAGACCACCGTGCTCGATCGCGTCCACGCCTCTGGCATGTGAGGCCGGTTCCGTAACGGGGTG
>CAZSQE010000005.1:0-21488 GCA_964608905.1 uncultured bacterium
GCTGCTGCCGCGCCCCGCGCCGCCCGCGCGGGTGCTGCCGCGCGAGACCGCCGACCTGATGGTCGGGCTGCTCGAGGACGTGGTCACCTTCGGCGTGTCCTACCCGCTGCGCTCGGTGCACGGGTTCCTGCGCCCGGTGGGCGGCAAGACCGGGAGCACGAACGACTACATGGACGCCTGGTTCGTCGGCTTCGTGCCCGACCTCGTGGCCGGCGTGTGGGTCGGCTACGACACGCCGCAGACGCTGCAGCGGCCGGCCGCCGACGTGGCCATCCCGGTCTGGGCCGGCATCGTCAGCGAGATGCTGCGCGGCTTCCCCGCCGAGCCCTTCCCCGGCGACGCCGGCCTCGAGCTGGCGTGGATCGACCCGTGGAACGGGCGGCTGGCGCGCGCCGGCTGCCCGACGATGCGGGTACCGTTCCTGCCCGGCACGGCGCCGAGCCGTACCTGCTCGGTCGTCCATCCGCCGCCGGACAGCCTCGGCGCCGAAGGGGACTCGACCGCGGTGCCGGCGGATTCCATCATGGGCGGGGCGCCGGCGGACTCGGCGGTGTGAGGCGGGGCGGTAGCCATCCGGACATCGGCGCCGAGGGAAGCGCCTGGGACGTCTGTCGCCGAGGGCGGAGCTTGAAGGGGACTCGCGTGGACGGCGTGGTGTGCCGTGTTTCGGCCGGCATCACTCCGTCCTCCGGTAGCGGTAGCTGAGAAACCCGCCCAGCCGGTCCCGCCAGGCCGCGGCTCCGTATCGGGGCGCGTCCGGCGCCCGTCCGGCTCGGGGGCGATGCCCGTAATCCCCACGCGGCGGCCCCGCAAGTCGATCACGAAGAAGACGAGGCGCCCGACCACGTCGCGGCGGCTCGGCGGCTCGACCGCGGAGAGGTCCCCGGGCGGCCGGCCGTCGGCGAGACGTGGGATGCTCCCGCGCTGACTCCGCGTCAAGACCGGGCGCCGACCGGCAGTCGCGGACGAGGACACGCCGGTCCGGCCGCGCGAGAAGAACCCGCGCCGGACGCGGTGAGGACCCCTCGGCCTGCCGGCCAGCTCGGCGTCGGGGGGTTCCCGAACCGGGCGGTCACAGGTAGAATCGCGGATCGTTGAGGGCCGGTCCCGAATCGCTCCCGGGCCAGACCTGCGGAAGGCCATTTCATGACACGCTTTCTTCCCAGCACGAGCATGCTCCAGGCCTTCGACGCCGCCGCCCGGACCGGCAGCTTCACTGCAGCCGCCCGGGAGATGAACATCACCCAGGGCGCGGTCAGCAAGCAGATCATCACCCTCGAGAGACAGCTCGGGATCAAGTTGTTCGAACGGCGGGGCAACGCCATCGTGCTGACTGCCGCCGGCGACAGTTACGCCCGGGAGATCCACGCCGCCCTGGAACTCATCCTTTCGGCATCGCTCCGGATCATGGCCAACCCCGGCGGCGGCAACCTGCACCTCGCGGTTCTCCCCAGTTTCGGGACTCGCTGGCTGATGCCGCGGCTGCCGCAGTTCCTCAAGGAACACCCCGGAGTGACCGTGAACGTCCTGTCGCGGCTGGCTCCTTTCGATTTCCGCGACACGGGGATCCATGCCGCCATCCATTTCGGCCGCCCGGACTGGCCCGGAGCGGACTGCACCCACCTGATGGGCGAGGAGGTCGTGCCGGTCTGCTCTCCGGAGTTCCTGGCGCAGCGTGGCATCAAGTCGCCGGATGATCTGGTCGGCGCCGAGTTGCTCCACATCGCCACCCGGCCGGACGCCTGGCCGGCCTGGTTCCGGGCGCAGGGGCTGGACGTGACCGAGTGCAGGGGGATGATCTTCGAGCAGCTTCTGACGGCCGCGCAGGCCGCTCTGGTGGGAATGGGGGCGGTGCTGCTTCCGCGCTTCCTGATCCAGCGCGAACTCGATCAAGGGGAATTGACCGTGGCCCTCGACCGGCCCTACCGCAGCGACCGATCCTACTATCTGGTGGTCCCCCACGACCGGGCGTCCCACCCGCCCGCGGTGGCGTTTCGCGCCTGGCTGCTGCGCATCATCGACCAGAAGGGGTGAGCCGGAGCCTCGCTCACGCCTCGATCACCGCCGCGATTCCCTGGCCCACGCCCACGCACATCGTGCAGAGCGCCCGTCCACCGGATCTCCGGAGGAGCTGGTGGAGCCCGGTGGTCACGAGGCGCGCCCCGCTCATCCCCAGAGGATGGCCCAGGGCGATCGCCCCCCCCAACGGATTGACGCGCGGATCATCATCCGCCAGACCCAGTTCCCGCAGGCAGGCCAGCGCCTGGGCAGCGAACGCTTCGTTGAGTTCGATGACATCGATGTCGGTGAGAGAGAGCCCCAAGCGCCTGAGCAGCCCGCGCGTCGCCGGGACCGGCCCCAGCCCCATGACCCGCGGAGCCACACCGGCCGAAGCCATCCCCAGGACCCTGGCCCGGGGAGTGAGGCCGTGCCTGGCTGCGGCTTCCGCGGAAGCGATCAGCAACGCCGCCGCGCCGTCGTTGACCCCGGATGCGTTGCCCGCGGTGACCGTCCCCCCGGGGTGGACGATCGGCTTCAGGGCCGCCAGCTTGTCGAGCGATGTCGCCCGGGGATGCTCGTCCCGCTCCACCCGGATCGGTTCGGCGCCGCCAGGTGGGATCACCACCGGCGTGATCTCGGCCGACAGCCGGCCGTCCGCCTGGGCAGCCGCGGCCTTCGCCTGGCTCCACTGGGCGAAGCGATCCTGGTCGCCGCGGGAGATCCGGTACTCCCGCGCGAGATTCTCGGCCGTCTCCGACATCGAGTCAGCGCCGTACTGCTCCTGCATGCGCCGGTTGACGAAGCGCCAGCCGATGGTGGTGTCGAACACCTCCAACTGCCGGGAGAAGGGCGCGTCCGCTTTGCCCATGACGAAGGGCGCACGGGACATGCTCTCGACGCCCCCGGCGATCACGAACTCGGCATCCCCCGACATGATCGCCCGCGCCGCCTGCCCCACCGCCTCCAGTCCCGACCCGCACAGCCGGTTGACCGTGCAGCCGGGTACCGTCTGCGGCAGGCCGGCGAGCAGGAGCGCCATCCGGGCCACGTTGCGGTTGTCCTCGCCGGCCTGGTTGGCGCAGCCGAGAACCACGTCGTCCAGGGCGGACCAGTCGACTCCGGGGTTCTGGGCCATCAGCGCCGTCAGCGGAATCGCCGCGAGGTCGTCGGTGCGCACGGCGGAGAGGGCGCCGCCGTAGCGGCCGACCGGCGTACGCACAGCGTCACAGATGTAGGCGTGTCTCACCTCGTTCCCCTTCCGGGCGGCTCCGGGTCCGCATCCGCAGGCGCCCGGGTGGCGGCGGCCGGCCGCCGGGCGGCCAGACGGCGGAGGCCCTGCAGCATCGCTTCGGCCAGAAGGTCGATCTCGCGCTCGGTCATCGGCGTGGAGATCGTCCCCGAAAAGCTGTTGATCATGAGGAATCCGGCTTCGAAGAGATGGTCCAGAACGAACTTGACCCGCCCGGCATCCTCCGGGCCGTTGTAGGCCTCGCGGTAGTCGCGGGGCGGGCCGGGTTTGAGGTGGATGCGGAACATCGAGCCCGCGCCGCAGACCGCGGCCGGAATGCCGGCGAGGCCGATCGCTTCCGCGATCCGGGTCCGGGCCCGGGCGGCCAGGCCGTTGACCCGCTCGACCTCCGCCCGATCGAACAGGCGCATGGCGGTGTGGCCGGCGACCATCGTCACCGGGTTGGCCGAATAGGTGCCCGAGTGCGGGAAGCGCACCCTGGCGGCCAGCGGGTTGAGTACCTCCATCGCCTCGGCTCGCCCGGCGATCGCTCCGACGGGGAAGCCGCCGCCGATCATCTTGCCCAGGGCCGTCAGGTCGGGACGCTCCGTGTACCACTCCTGGGCACCACCGTAACTGCTGCGGAAGGTGATGACCTCGTCGAACACCAGGAGCGCGCCGTGGCGGTCGCACCACTCCCGCACCACCTTCACGAACTCCGGATCGGCCGGAACCAGTCCCACCCGGTGCGGCATCGGGTCGAGGAGGACACAGGCCAGCTCGCCGACGTGGCGGTCGAGCAGGGCGCGGGCGCGGGCGGGATCGTTGAAGGGGAGAACGATGACTTCGTCGAGGGCGGACTGGGGCGTGCCATCGACCACCGGCACGCTGGCCGGCTGTTCGTGCGGACCCCAGTTGCCGGGCTGGGCGGTCTGGCTGATCTCGGCGTAGTCGTAGAGGCCGTGGTAGGCCCCCTCGACCTTGGCGATCTTCGGACGGCCGGTGAAGGCCCGGGCCGCCTTGATGCAGGCCATCACGGCCTCCGTCCCGGAGTTCACGAAGCGGATCCGGTCGAACCCGCCCCGGGCGCAGAGGTACTCGGCGTACTCGACCTCCTGCTCGGTGGCCAGCGTGTAGGCGGTCCCACGCTCGATCTGCCGGACGACGGCCTCGACCACCGCCGGGTGGGCGTGGCCGTGGATCAGCGCGGCCATGTTGTTGGCGAAGTCGATCCGTTCGACACCTTCGATGTCCCAGATCCGGCACCCCGCTCCGCGGGAGGCGTAGGAGGGGTGCGGACGGCGCAGGACCGCGTTGCGGCTGACGCCTCCGGGGAGAACCTTGAGGGCGCGCTCGTAGATCTCGGCGCTACGGGACTGGGGCATTCGGGTCCCCCTCCGGGGTCCGGTCAGGCGGCGGATCCGGGAAGCCCCGGGTGGAGCGGGGCGCCTGTCCGTTGCTGTACATCCTCGAACGTGACTCCCGGAGCCAGGTCGCGGACCACCAATCCCCGCGGGGTGACGTCGATCACCGCCAGGTCGGTGTAGATCCGATGGACGCAGGCCCGGCCGGTCAGTGGGTAGGTGCACCGCTCGAGGATCTTGGGCTCTCCGTCTTTGGTGGTGTGCTGGGTGAGCACGTAGATCGTCCTGATCCCCGCCACCAGGTCCATGGCCCCCCCGACCGCGGGAATCGCGTCCGGTTCGCCCGTCGACCAGTTGGCCAGGTCACCGTTCATCGCCACCTGCATCGCTCCCAGCACGCAGATGTCGATGTGGTGGCCGCGGATCATCACGAAGCTGTCGGCGTGATGGAAGTACGCCGCACCCGGGATGGCGGTCACCGGCTTCTTCCCGGCGTTGATCAACTCCGGGTCGACCGCGTCGCTCGCAGGCTCGGGGCCCATGCCCAGAAGCCCGTTTTCGACGTGGTAGATCGCCTCGCGCCCCTCGGGCAGGAACTGCGCCACCAGTTCGGGCAACCCGATCCCGAGGTTCACATACGCGCCGTCCGGGATGTCCCGGGCCACCAGCCGGGCCATGTCGTCCCGGTTCCAGCCCCGCACGACTCGAGCTTCGTTGCTCACGGATAGGTCCGTCCTTCGCGCACCCATTGGGACTCCTGCACCGGGTCCGGCACGACGACGACCCGCTTGACGAAGATGCCCGGCGTGACGACCGCTTCCGGGTCGATCTCCCCGGGATCGACCAGTTCCTGGACCTGGACGATGGAGACGGCGGCGGCGGTGCACATGATCGGGCCGAAGTTCCGCGCCGTCTTGTTGTAGACCAGGTTGCCATGGCGGTCGGCCCGCTTCGCCTTGACCAGCGAGAAGTCGGCGTTCAGGCCATGTTCCATCACATGGGTCCGGCCGGCGAAGACCCGGGTCTCCTTGCCGGCCTCGAGCACCGTACCGACGGCGGTGGCGGTGTAGAAGGCGGGGATCCCGGCGCCGCCGGCCCGGATCCGCTCCGCCAGGGTGCCCTGCGGGACCAGCTCCAGCTCGATCCGGCCGGCGCGGTACAGCTCCGGGAAGACCGTCGAATTGGCGGTGCGCGGGTAGGAGCAGATCACCTTCGCGACGCGCCCGTGCCCGATCAAGGCCGCCAGCCCGACTTCTCCGGAGCCGGTGTTGTTGCTGATCACGGTCAGGCCCCGGGCTCCCTGGTCGATCAGGGCATGGATCAACTCGATCGGGCTGCCGGCTTCACCAAAGCCGCCGATCATGACCGTGGCGCCGTCAGGGACGTCCGCCACCGCTTTCGCGGCGGATGCGACTGTCTTGTCGATCATCGCTTGGCTCTCACTCCGCCCGGCGTTCTGGTCCCAGGGCGGGACGGGACATCAGCGGGTCTCCCCGGTCTGCAGGACGGCGGCCAGGCTCCGCTCGATCTCCCGCAGTTCCTCCCTGAAGAAGAACTCCGGCGCGTCGAACGGCTCGAGCAGGTCGACGTTGTTCTGCCTCTCGTCGTACTTGGCCAGGAAGACCCGGTCCATCCAGGCCATGTTGCGGGCCTGGGTGAACTTGAGCGCAAAGACCTTCTGGCCGCCGACGACGGCCGTTCCCAGGATCGAGATCTTGCCGGCCGAGGTGGTCATCGAGAGGTAGCGCGAGGGGCGGTTGATCGAAGCGAGGGAACGGTGGATTCTGCTGTAGATCTCGTCGAGTGTCGCCAGGGGGGCGGTGAAGTAGTGATGCTCCCCGGTGGGCCGCGCACAGTACATCGAATGGAAGCCGATGCGCAGCATGGCCAGGAGATTCCCGAGATCGATCCAGTTCCGGGCCGTGCGGTCGATGTCGACCTGGCCGCGCTCGTCCATGAAGAGGCTGATGTGATTCATGATCGGGCTCTGGCTGCGCAAGGTCACACCATGGCGCTGAAGGCGCCGGACGGCCGCGATCGTGCTGGGATTGAGGAGCTCGCCCGGCGTGGAGAAGTGCGCCATGAAGGCCAGCTGGATTCCGTGGTCGCAGAGCTGGCGGAAGAGATCGAGCATCGGCTGGAAGCGAGGCGAGAGAACGACCACGGGATCGTAGGAAAGGACTCTCGAGGCGAAGCGGATCGTCCGGATGTGCAGCAGCGCGGGATCCGAGATGATCGGCAGTGCGTACTCGGCGAACCGGCTCGCCGGCATGTACCCCGCGTCTCCGCCCGTGATCAGCAGATCGGTGACTTCGGGATGCTGGCGCAGATACCGGTGGACCTGCGCGACATCCTGCTGCAGGAACATGTCCTCGTCCCCGCGCACCTGCGCATGGCGGAAGCAGTAGGTGCAGAAGGCGAAGCAGTCCTGGGTTGTCCGGTCGAAGACCAGCTGGCACTGCGGGTACTTGTGCTGGCTGCCCTCGAGGAACTCGCGCCCTCCGTTCTCGCCGTCCAGCCAGGGCCGGTTGAGGCGCTGCTTGCCGTCGTGAGGATTGGTCTGCTCCATGTGGGCCCGGGCAACCCGGGTCCGGGCTTCGGGGCTGCCGGCGGCCAGGTAGGCGTCGACCACCGGCCCGGGGATCATTCCCGGCTGAGGGAAGGTCAACTGGAAGAGGGGGTCCGTCGCGAAGTTCTTCCAGTCGATCGCGTTCAGGATGTGCCGGGTGGCCATGAACCGGTAGACCTCGATGAACAGATCACGCTCCTCGAGATGTCCGATGTCGATGCCCTGCGCGGCCAGGCGAGCCACGATCTCGCGGAACCCCGCCACGCCGCGGTACTTCTTTCGGTCCGCAAACAGGAGAGGGTCCGTCGCCAGGAGGGAGGAGTGCTGCGGGTAGCACGCCTGGACCCGGCGGAGCAGGCCGGAAGGGAGCAGGTTCTCGCGCTCGATGACCGCCCGGACCTCGGGGGCGTAGCCCTGGCGATCGAGCATCCGCGCGATGTCAACCTCGGAGAATGCCGCGGCGACATCGCCGGTGGAGGCCACCCGATTGGTAGAGCAGGTCTCGTGACTTGCCACTTCGTCTACTCCGCGGTGTGAACGCCGGGAACCACCCGACCTTCTTGAATCCCATGGAGTATTGTCGGCTGGCTGGGCCGCTCAGACAAACGAAGTGTGGCAATGGAGTCATTACCTGATGGAATGGCAGAATGGACGCTGTCAGGGTCGGGCGCCCTCCAGAAACACCAGAATCCGAGCCATTTCGTCAGTCAGTTCGGTGGAGGTGCCGGTCGCCCGGTCCATGGGGACATGGACCGTGGCCCCCCGGGCGACCTCCTCCCCTGCCGGGGAGCGGAACAGGTAGGCCAGAGTGAAGGACCGGCGCCCGCTCCGCTCCAGACGGATCTCGACGGCGATCTCGTCTCCCAGCCGGATCGGTCTCAGGAAGTCGGCCTCGCAGTGCACCGTGGGAAGAATCGGCCCGGAGCCCTCCAGCCGCTCTCGCGGCGAGACTCCCGCGGCCGATTGCAGCGCCTCGAAGGCATCCTGGGCCATTTCCATGAGGCGCGGGGCATAGAGCAGCCCGGCTGCATCGGTGTGGCGGAGACGAATCACCTGATGATGAATCCAGGGCATCGGGCACCTCGTCGCTGCTGCCGGTCCGACCCGGATCGGACCCGTGCGGCGGCTGTCGTCATCGGGACTCCCCGGGGACTCGGGGTGAACCGCCGAGGGGCCGGTTCTCGGTCGCCACGGCCCTGCCTCCGGGGGCCTCCTTCTCGCGAGGGCAGCTTGCCGCACCCGTCTCACCGCTGTCCAGCCGTGTCGCCCGCCCGGAGCGCGCCGCCCCATCGTTCCGTCGTGTGCCCGCGTGCCCGGGCCGCGTTGTAGGCCAGGTCGAAGCGGCTCTCCAGCGAGTTCTCCGGCCGTCGCGCGTCGACGAGGCGCGTCTCCCCGGACCGGATGAGGCCATGGCACCTGGCGGAGTCCGGAGGCTCGGGGCTCAGCGACCCGCCGGGGCCACACAACGAGTCAAGTGGCGAGGTCATCTTCGCCACCGATCAGCCACAGCTTGGGCTGGGCGGGGACGCGCACCACGAACGAGTTCCCACTCCGGACGCGCTCCCGGAGCTCGGCGGACGAGCAGATCGTCGGGGCGACCTTGCGGCCCAGGCGCCCGGCCGCCGGCTCCAGCGCGGAGAACAGTCCTGCGTACGACAGCCGGTCGCTGACGATGAAGACGTCCACGTCGCTGTCGGCCCTGTCCCGGCCCCTGGCGACCGAGCCGTACACGAACGCGGCGCGGACGTCGGAGACGATCAAATCGAGCGCCGGGCGCAGGACCCCGGCCAGGCCGAAGGTCTTCAGGACCAACGCGCGCAGCTCCGCGAAGAGCGGCGAGTCCGCGTTCGCCTGGTAGTGCTTCTGCTTCCCCACGCGCGAGGCGCGCACGATGCCGGCGGCCTCGAGCCGGGCCAGCGCGCGCTGGACCGCCCCCGTGCCCGAACGGGCCAGCCCGATGATCTCGTTGGCGTAGAAGGACCGGTCGGGGCTCCCGAAGAGCACGCCCAGGACACGCTGCTGGACCTTGGAGAACAGCGCGTCCGCCAGGCCGACGGCCGCCGGTCGGTGAATCGGCGGGCGCCGGCAGCGCGCTCGCTACTGCAGCAGCACGACCTTTCGCCCCTCCGCCGCACCGGCGCCCTCGACGCGCAGCCAGTAGAGGCCGGGCTTGGCCCGCGCGCCGTCCGCGCCGCGGCCGTCCCACGACAACTCGTGGCGGCCGTCGGGGAACTCGCGGTCGGTGAGCCGCGCCACCTCGCGTCCGGCGATGTCGACCACGCGGACCCGCGTGCGCATCGCGCGCGCGAGCACGAGCTCCACGCGTGTCGCGCCGGCGGTCGGGTTGGGCGCCGGCGGCCGCAGCTCGGCGAGCGCGGGAGGCGCGGGCGGCCCGACGGCGTTCACGCCCGGCGGGTCGACGAGGAAGCGCAGCGCGTCGGGCGCGCGCTGCGACCACCAGTACTCGTTGTGGGTGTGGCCGGAGCCCTCGACCGACAGGAAGTCGGTGCCATCGACGAAGCCCTGCGCGAGCGCCACGTCGCGCATGAGGCGCAGCAATTCGATGTAGTCGTCGATGCCGTCGCCGTCGCCGTCGGTCATGCTGCCGGCCTCGATCGTGCCCATGTCCTGGTAGTAGCGCACGAGCGGCGGCTTCGCCCGCCCCGCCGCGTACGGCACCATGTGGCCGTCGTCCCACCACAGCGAGCTCGAGAACGCCGCGATGCGCCCCCAGGTGTCCGGATAGGTGTAGCCCGCGTAGTGCGTGATGAGCCCGCCCAGCGACGAGCCGGCCATCATGGTGTGGTACGGACCCGTGCGCGTGCGGTAGCGCCGGTCCACCTCGGGGATCAGGTGGTCGCGGATGGCCTGCAGGTAGGCGTCGCCGCCGCCGCCGGGGCACGGCCCGCCCGCCCACGGCGTGTACTCGTAGCAGCGGTCCACGCTGTTCTCGATGCCGACCACGAGGAGCGGCTCGATCTCACCCGCGGCGATGAGCGCCGTGCACGTCTCGTCGATGTGCCACTCGCCCGCGTAGCTCCTGCTCGCGTCGAAGAGGTTCTGCCCGTCGTGCATGTAGAGCACCGGGTAGCGCGCCGAGGACGACTCGTAGCCCGGCGGCACCCACACCCAGCAGCGCCGCCCGGCGAGGAACGGCCCGTGGGTGAGCGTGTCGACACGCCCCGTGACCGTGCCCACGTCGGCCCACGAGGCGACGGTGAAGTCGAACGCCTGGTCGCCGCTCGGCGTGAGCTGGCGGTTGGCGATCTCCTCGCCGTTGGGGCCCTTCTCGACCGTGCCCCACGTGCCGCGTGTGAACTTGAACTGGATGGGCGTGCCCGAAGCCAGCGACAGCGTGATGGCCCACCGCCCGTCGGGCTGCGGCGCGAGCGCGTACGCCGGGTGGCCCGGGTCCCAGCCCTGGAAGCTCCCGGCGATGTAGATGGTGGAGCCCTCCGGCGTGTTGGCCGGGACGGACACCCGGAAGGTCGTGAGCGCGCGGGCCGCTGGCGGGAACGCAGCCGCGGCTGCGAGCGCGAGACACGCGAGGGCGAGGTGCGGGCGCATGGGAGGTCTCCGGTCGGGCGCGCGGCGGGGCTCGGCGGGAGCGCGGGGCGCGACGCGCGTGACGGAAGCATACGCCCGCGGCGCGGTCGGACGGAAACCGGCCCCGCCACGTCCTCTCGCCGGGGGCGCTCCGCCCCGCGCCACCGGCGCGCCCGCAGCGCCGGCCAGTCCCCCGCCGGCTCCGACGGCACCGAGCGGTCGGCGCGGTCGCCACCAACTCGGCGGTCTGAGCACGCCGGGCGCGCTCGCGCGCGATTTCGGCCCGGCCGCCCCGGCGCGGTAGACTGTCCGGCCCATGCACGAGCTGAACCTCGCCACCGAGATCCACCGCACCTGCCGCGCCACCATCGAGGCGCGCGGCGGCGGCCGGCTGGACTCGGTGCGGGTGGCCGTGGGCGAGCTGTCGGCGGTCGAGCCGGAGCTGCTCGTCTACGCCTGGCAGGCGGTGGTGGCCGAAGGCCCGGACGCCGGCGCGACCCTCGAGGTCGAGTGGCACCCGGCGCGGCAGACCTGCGAGGCCTGCGGCCCGCGCGAGCACGAGCCCGGCGACTGGATGCGGATCTGCCCGGACTGCGGCCGGCCGCTGCGCATCGAGGGCGGCAACGAGCTGGACGTGCTGGACCTCACCTACACGCCCGACGGGCAGGAGGCAGCGACGTGACCCAGGTGGACGTGCGGCAGAGGATCCTGGCCGACAACGCGGCCGCGGCCGCGGCGCTGCGCGCCCGCTTCGCCGCCGCAGGCACGCTGGTGATGAACCTGATCTCCTCGCCGGGCTCGGGCAAGACCACGCTGCTCGAGGCCACCGTGCGCGCGCTGAGCGGGAGGCTGCGACTGGGCGCCATCGAAGGCGACATCGCCACCGAGCGCGACGCCGACCGCCTGCGCCGGCTGGGCATCCCGGCGCACCAGATCCTGACCGGCGGCGGCTGCCACCTCGACGCGCGGCAGGTGCGCGGCGCGCTCGACGAGCACGACCTCGGCCCGCTCGACGTGCTGTTCATCGAGAACGTCGGCAACCTCGTCTGCCCGACCTCCTACGACCTGGGCGAGGACTTCAAGGTCGCCCTGCTCTCGGTGACCGAGGGCGAGGACAAGCCCTTCAAGTACCCGGGCATCTTCTCCAGCGCCGAGGTCACGGTGGTGACCAAGGCCGACCTCATGCCCTACGTGCCCTTCCAGCTCGACGAGGTGCGCGGGCAGGTGGCCGCGCTGCGGCCGGACGGCACGCTGCTCGTCACCTCGGCCACGACCGGCGGGGGGATCGCCGAGTGGTGCGCGCTCGTCGAGGCGCGGCTGGCGCGCAAGCGCGCCTCGGGCGCCTGAGCGCCGCGCGGGCGTCGGGATGAGCCGGGTGAGACTGCTGGCCTCGGGTGTGGCGTCCGACGTGCTCGCGCGGCTCGCCCCGCCGGGGTGCGCGGACGTCGGCCTGCTCCCGGAGTGGGAGCCGGACGGCAAGCGCGGCCTGCGGTTGGCGCTGCCGCTGTCCCCCGCGTTCCTCGAGGGTGCGGACCAGCTCGTCCCGAGCCTCTCGAGCACCGTCACGGCGGACTACGCCTTCCAGTTCGCTCTCCGCGGGCGGGCCGGCGGCGAGACCACGCCCTGGACGCGGCTCACGCGCATCGGGTCCGCGCCGGACGCGGACAGCCCGGCCGGCACGGCGGCGGCAGGCCCGAGCGCGGCCGCGGCCGGAGCGCAGGCCTCGCCGACCGGCGCGGCCGCGGCCATCGGCACGGACGTGGACACCTTCCTCCTGCGCGCGCCCCTCTCCGACGCCGAGTTGGAGGTCCGGGCGTGGACCGTGGACCCGGTGGCGTTCCGCCGCGCGCCGTGCCTGCTCGCCGTCTCGGCCGCGGGCGCGCCCGCTCCCCCACCGGTGCGTGCGGGCCTCGCGGACGTCGGCCCGGTCCCCGTGCCCGCGCTCTCACAGATGGTGGAGGCCGAGGCGATCCGAAACCGCATCTGCTCCCCCACCAGCGTGGCGATGGTCCTGGGTTCACTCGGCGTGCCCGCGACGGCCGCGGAGACGGCGGCTGCGGCCCACTGCGCCGAGCACGACCGCTACGGCGTCTGGCCCGCCAACGTCTGGGCCGCCTCGCGCCGCGGCGCGCTCGGCTACGTCGCCGCGCTCGATTCCTGGGAGTGCGCCCGCGAGCTGCTGGCGCGCGGCCTCCCGCTCGTCGTCTCCGAGGCGCACGCGCCGGGTGCCCTGCCCGGCTCCCCCCTGCCCGAGACCGACGGGCACCTGCTCGTCCTGCGCGGCCTGCGCGCGGGCCGGGTGCTGGTGAACGAGCCCGCGGCGCCGTCGGCCGACGCCGTGCCCATGGAGTACGACCTCGAAGCGTTCGGCCGGGCCTGGCTCGGCCACGGCGGCATCGCCTACGTCCTCGTCGCACCCGAAGGGAGGCCCTGAATGGGAACGTCGTCGCGGCTCCGCCGTGCCTGGCTGTGGACGCTCGTGCTGATCGTCTCGCTCGCCGCGCCCGTCGCGGCGCAGGCGCCGCCCCCGTCGCCCGGCCAGGCGCCCCCGCCCCGCGGCGTGCGCACGCTCATCCTCGTGCGGCACGGCGTCTACGACGAGACCGACGAGCGCGACCCCGAGATCGGCAGGGCGCTGCTGGCCGCGGGCCGCGAGCAGGCGCGCCTGACCGGCGAGCGGCTCGCCGCCTGGCCCCAGCGCGTGGACGCGGTGTACGCCAGCACCATGACGCGGGCGCGCGAGACGGCCGAGATCATCGCCAAGTCGCTGCCCGGCGTGCCGCTGACGGCCGACCGCGACCTGCGCGAGTGCGAGCCCCCGGGCTACGGCCGCATGGACATGGCCGGCGTCAGCGCCGGCAGCAAGGACTCCTGCGCGGCGCGCATCGACGAGCGCCTCGCCCGCTACTTCCGTCCCTCGCCGGAGCGCGACAGCACCGAGGTGCTGGTCTGCCACGGCAACGTCATCCGCTGGCTGGTCTGCCGGGCGATGGGCGCCGACCCGAAGCTCTGGCTCTCGATGAGCCCGGCCAACTGCAGCGTCACCGTCATCCAGGTGCGGGCGAACGGGACCTACAGGATCACCGCGGTGGGCGACCGCGGCCACCTGCCCGCGGCGCTGCAGACCTGGGCGATGCCGCGCCCGGCGCCGGCCGACTCGGCGCGGCGGTAGGGTCGCGGGCTAGCGGACCCGCACGACCTTGCGCGAGACGTGGGTCCCGGGCGCCGCAAATCGGGCGAAGTACATCCCCGCCCCCAGGGCGGTCCCGGTCTCGTCGGCTCCGTCCCAGACCACCGCCCGCGTGCCCGGGCACTGCTCCGCGTCCACCAGCGTGCGCACCCGGCGCCCGTGCAGGTCGTGGACCTCGAGCCGCACGCGGCCCGTCCTCGTCACCGTGTAGCTCAGGGCCACCGTCCCGCACGACGGGTTGGGCGCGGGCGGCCCCAGCCGGCACGACCTGGCCGGGTCGTCGACCCGCACGTTCGAGTCCGTCAGCCGGAGCACGGCATAGCCGAGCGTGTCCCCGGGCGTGGTGGAGATGGTGATGCCGGCCGGGCTCACGGAACAGCTGTGCACCAGCACGTTGAGCGTATCCACGACGGTGACGCTCCTGCCCCACACCCGCTCGGGGAGCACCGTCGTGTCGCGGCACACCGCTTCGTGGTAGTCCACGAACACGATGTCGTCACCGTACTGGTTCGCCGTGTTCCAGTAGCAGTACTTGCCGCGCCGGCTCTGCGACTGGTCCACCCACTGGCGGTACGCCCAGATGTCGAAGATGGTGCCGGCTGGAACGAGGACGCTGGTGCCGTAGAAGATCGGGTAGGACTTCATCGTGAGGGCGAGCATGTACCAGTAGTTGCCGAGTTGGATCGTGCGGGGCGTCGGCGTCGCCGGCAGCGGCGAGTAGCCATGGACGACCGCGACGTCGTAGTTGGCCGCCCCGGCGCGCTCCCAGAGCATCATCAACCGGTCCGGCGGATTCGCGGTCGAGGTGATGGAGTCGGCGGTGAAGTTGATGCTCCCGACCCCCGTCTCGTTCACCAGCTGCGGCGCCGTCCAATCGTACGCTCCCGAAGCCGACCGCGTCTTCGGGAAGTAGTAGTAGCGGTTCGCGTGCGTCGCCGAGGTGAGACCGCGCAGCATGGTCGTGAAGAAGCTGCCGACGTACATGGAGCGCTGGAACGCGTAGTACATCCGGATCTCGGTGCGTCCGGCCAGGGCGCGGTGCACGTTGCGGACGTGGATCCACGCGTCGGCGTCGTTCCATACCCACGGATTCGTCGTCTGCGCCCGGTTGATGGTGGACGGGTCGATGAGGTCGTACTCCTCGACCAGGTCCACGAAGTCGGCGCTGCCCTCCTCCCCGCCCGAGATGAGCGCGGCGCCGTCCCGCAGCGCCTGCACGGTCCGGTTCCTGACGACCGGATACTGCTCCGTGTACGTCTGGGACGTCACGGCGATGGCCCCGGGATGCCCGGCACCCGCGACGTGCGTCAGCACGCCGTCCACGACGCTCGCGGGCATCCGCCACGTCTTGCCCCAGGGATACGGGCAGGGGTAGAAGACGAGCCGGTCGCCCGTGATGCCGGCCAGGATGAAGTCCCGCGTCCCGTCCGACCAGTACGACCCGATGTCCCCGACGGTCTTGTCGTGGCCCGTGCTCGTCACAACGGGCACGCCGAAGCCGTGACTCGCGCCGACGTGGCCGCAACTGCCGGTGTTGATGGGCGCCGCGTCCAGTCCGATGCTGTACATCTGCTCGCCCGCGCCGTAGGCCGCCAACGTGTTGCCGGCCTCGGGGGCCAGGAGGAAGGCCGAGAAGTAGTCGATGGCGCCGTTGCCGTAGCCCTTCAGCCCGTACTTCTGCACGACGTCGCGGGTGCAGGAGATCGCGCCGCGGACGAAGATGCTGTCCCCGTCCGACGTCATGATGTAGTGCACGGCCTGCGGTGGCTCGCCGCACCCGACGGCGCCGGCCGCGCCGACACGGCAGGGCACGAACGCGAGGAGCACGGTCGACAGCGCAGCCGACACGCGGTGGTTCTTCATCGAGCATCCCCCGTAGATGGGCACCTGATCAGGGACGATCCGGTCGGGGCGACGACCCGGGTGCGGGGTCGGGCCGCCGCCCGCCATCGAAACGGCCACGATGCCCGGCCCGGCCGGTGCCGGGTCACCGCGGGCGCCGCGACCGGTCTGCTATCGGCCCAGCACGACCTTCCTCGTCACGGACGATCCCGTATCCTCCAGGCGGACCCAGTAGAGGCCCGGTGCCAGCCGCGCCCCGGCCCCGTCCACCCCGTCCCAGACCACCGCCCGCGTGCCCGGGCACTGCTCCGCGTCCACCAGCGTGCGCACCCGGCGCCCGTGCAGGTCGTGGACCGCGAGCCGCACGCGGCCCGTCCGCGCGACCGCGTAGCTCAGGGTCACCGCCCCGCGCGACGGGTTGGGCGCGGGCGGCCCCAGCCGGCCGAACGGCGCCCCGTCGTCCACCCGCGCCTCGGGGGTCCTCAGGCGCAGGACCGCGTGACCGCTGGTGTGCCCCGGTGTCGTCGAGAGGGTCAGCCCCCCCGCGGGCACGCGGTCCTGGCCGATGGTCACGTTCATCGTGTCCACGACCTCGATGACCCGGCCCCACAGGCGTTCCGGCAGCGGCGTGGCGTCCTCGGTGACCGACTCCTGGTAGTCCACGAACACGAGGTCGTCGCCGTACCCGTTGGCGTCGTTCCAGTACGCCTGCTTCGCGCGCCGATGCCGGCTCTGGTCGAACCACTGCCGGTACGTCCAGACCTCGAGGCGCGTCCCGGCGGGCAGGTTGTACGACGCGGGCGCCGAGGCGTAGCTCCCGTAGGCGTTCGGGTAGGACTTCTCGCTGGTGTTGACGTACCAGTAGTTGCAGCCGGCCCCCGTGATGCGGGCGACGCGGCTCGCGGCGGACCCGTCCCCGAACGGCGCATAGCCGTGCGCGAAGCCGATGTCGTAGTTCGGCGCGCCGGTCGAGTCCTCGAAGAGCATGGTCATCCGGTCGGGGGGCCGGCCGGGCACCAGCAGCGACTCGGGCCGGACGATGGCGCCCGGGAAGAGCGGGTCCGCGAGGTTCAACTGCTGGGGCGCGCTCCAGGCCCAGCGGTTCGACGGCCTGATGTTCGGCAGGTAGTAGTAGCGGTTGCGGTGCGCCGTGGACGCCATCCCCGTCTGCATGACGAAGAAGGCCGCCGAGACCGACATGTCGCGCCGGACGTCGTACTCCGCGCGGGTCGCGGTCAGCCCGGCCGTGAGACGGTGCGTGTTGCGGACGTGCATCCACACCTGACCGTCCGTCCAGTCCCACGGGTTGTTCGTCTGCACGATGGTCGACGGATCGACGACGTCCCACTCCTCCACCATGTCCAGGAACGCGGCGTCGCCTTCCTCGCCGGCCGCGATGGGCGTCGCGCCCTCCCGCAGGACGGAGACGACGTTGGCCCGCGTGACGACCTGCTCCGTGGTCGCCTGCGAGGTGACGACGATGTCGGAGCCGTGGCTGGCGCCCGACACGTGCGTCAGCGTGCCCGCCACGGCCGTGGGCATCCTCCAGATGGCTCCGGCGGCGTACGGGACCGGGTAGAAGGTCAGCGCGGGCCCGGCGACGGCGGCGAGCACGAACTGGCGCACACCGTCCGACCAGCGGCTCCCGACGTCGTCGACGGTCTTGTCGTGCCCCACGCTCGTCACGACCGGGACCACCAGCCCGTGCGGGCCCATGACCGCGCCGCAGTTGTTGGTGGTCATCGGCACGGCATTCGCACCTTCCGTGTAGTAGCCGTAGATCCTGGGACCCTGGCGATAGGCCGCCAGCGTGTTCGGGGTGGACGGTGTCAGCAGGTACGTGGAGTAGAAGTCGACGTGCGCCCGGTCCGGCGGCGCCGTCCACCCGTACTTCTGCGCCACGTCCCGCGTCTCGGATATCGCGCCCCGGACGTAGACGCTGTCCCCGTCCGCGGTCGTGATGTAGTGGACGATCCGGGGCGGCTCGGAAGCTCTCGCGTCACCGGCCGCGCCGGCGTGGAGGAAGGCGAGTGACAGGGCGGCACCGAGCAGCGCGGCCGGCAGGCCAGGCGTTCTCATCCGTCATCCCCCAATGATCGACGCGTCGTCGGGGGACGATCAGGACAATGCGGCGGCCCACGTGGGGAGCAGCCACGGCGGATCCATGGGAGTGGGATCGCCTGCCAACCCGGCATCGAATCGCGGCCACCGGTCGAGGCGGGACCCGTGAGCGAGGTCCGAGGGTAGGGTCCACGGCCCATCGAATCGGAAAGAATATACCGCCTTCCGGCTGTTGCGACAAGAGCAATATTGGTTTCGGGTTCGTTGGCGATCCGTCGCGACCGCGGCTGCCGCCCTATCGCGCGCGCCGGGTCCCCTGGACCCTCGCGCGCGCCCCCGGCCGCCAGCCGTAACGAGCGAGGTCCACGCGGCCGCGGGCGTCGAACGTCACGCCCTCCCGCTCGAGCCGCAGGCGCTGCGTGAGGTCCGCCCCGCCCGCGGGCGGCAGGCTGATGGCGCCCCGGGCGTTCACCACGCGGTGCCACGGCGCGAGCCCCTCCCAGGGCAGGGCGTGCAGGGCGTAGCCGACCTGCCGGGCCTGCGTCCCCGGGCCGGCCAGCCGCGCGACCTGCCCGTAGGTGGCCACGCGCCCGCGCGGGATGCGGCGCACGACGGCGTAGACGCGCTCCCAGCGGCCGGGCGGGCGGACCGCCCCGCCGCGCGCCGGCGCGGTCACGGCGCGCGGTGCTCCGTGCGGCTGATGATCTCGAGTTGGAGCGCGTTCGAGAGGTCGCAGAAGTAGTCGCTGTAGCCCGCCACGCGCACGATGAGGTCGCGGTGCGCCTCGGGGCGCTCCCGCGCCGCGCACAGGGTCTCGGCGGTGACCACGTTGAACTGCACGTGGTGCCCGTCCAGGCGGAAGTAGCCGCGCACCAGCGCGGCCAGCGCGGCGAGCCCCTCGTCGCCGGCGACCAGCGAGGGGTGGAGCTTCATGTTCAGCAGCGTGCCGCCGGTGCGCAGGTGGTCCATCTTGGCCGCCGAGCGGAACACCGCCGTGGGCCCGCGCCGGTCGGCGCCCTGCACCGGCGAGATGCCCTCCGAGAGCGGCTGGCCGGCCCGGCGCCCGTCGGGGAGCGCGCCGGTCATGGCGCCGAAGTAGACGTGGCAGGTCGTGGGCAGCATCTGGATGTGATGCTCGCCGCCGCACGCCGTGGGCCGCCCGTCCACGGCGGCGAAGAACTCCTCGAACACCCGCTGCATCCAGACGTCGGCGCGGTCGTCGTCGTTGCCGTACTTGGGGCAGCGGTGCACGAGCCGCCGGCGCAGCGGCTCGTGGTCCGCGAAGTCGGCGTCGAGGGCCTCCAGCAGCTCGCCCATGCCCACCGCCTTCGAGCGGAAGACCAGCTCGTCGATCGCCGCGAAGCCGTCGGCGATGGAGCCGATGCCCACGCCCTGCAGGTAGCGGGTGTTGTAACGCGCGCCGCCGGCGTGGTAATCGCGGCCCCGGGCGACGCAGTCGTCGGTCAGCACGGAGAGGAACGGCACCGGCATGGTCTCGGCGTAGAGCCGCTCGATGACGTGGTTGCCGGCGAGCTTCACGTCCACGAAGTGGCGCAGCTGCGTGCGGAACGCCTCGCAGAGCCAGTCCACGTCCGGCCACTCGCGCGGGTCGCCGGTGGCCGGCCCGAGCCGCTTGCCGCCGCGCGGGTCCACGCCGTCGTGCAGCGCCAGCTCGAGCACCCTGGGCAGGTTGAAGTAGCCGGTGAGGACGTAGGCCTCCCTGCCGAAGGCCCCGGCCTCGACGCAGCCGCTGCAGCCGCCGGCGCGCGCGTCCTCGAGGCTCTTGCCCTGCCGCACCAGCTCCCGCACCACCGCGTCGGCGTTGAAGAGCGACGGGAACCCGTAGCCCTTGCGCACCACGCGCAGGGCGTGGCGCAGCACGTCGTCGGGGGTCTCGCGCGACAGCTGCAGGTTCGAGCTGGGCTGGAGCAGGTGCATCTCGTCGAGGACGTCGAGCAGCAGGTGCGTGACCTCGTTGGCGCCGTTCGTGCCGTCGGCGAGCAGGCCGCCCAGGTTCAGGTTGGCGAAGTCGGTGTAGGTGCCGCTCTCCGCCGCGGTCACCCCCACCTTGGACGGCGCCGGGTGGTTGTTGAACTTGACGAGGAAGCACTCGAGCAGCTCGCGCGCCGACTCCGGCGTGAGCGTGCCGTCGGCCAGCCCCTGCCGGTAGAAGGGCAGCAGGTGCTGGTCGAGGTGCCCGGGGCTGAACGCGTCCCAGCCGTTCAGCTCGGTGACGACGCCGAGGTGGCAGAACCAGTAGGCCTGCAGCGCCTCGTGGAAGTCGCGCGGCGCGTGGGCCGGCACGCGCCGGCAGACGTCGGCGATGCGCGCCAGCTCGCGGCGGCGGACCGGGTCGCCCTCGCCGGCGGCCAGCTCGTCCGCGAGCGCCGCGTGCCGCCCGGCGAAGAGCACGGCCGCCTCGCAGGCGATGTCCATGGCGCGCAGCTGCTCGCGCCGCGCCGCGGCCTCCGGGCCCGGCTCCCCGTCGAGCGCGGCCAGCCCGCGGGCGATGTCGTCCGCGACGTCGAGCAGGCCGCGGCGGTAGATCTTGTCGTCGAGCACGGTGTGCCCCGGCGCGCGCTGCTCCATGAACTCGGTGAAGACGCCGGCCGCGTAGGCGGCGCGCCACTCGGGCGCCATCGCCGCGAAGATGCGCTCGCGCATCGTGCGCCCGGCCCAGAACGGGATGACCACCTCGCGGTAGGCGTGGAACATCTCCTCGGGCACGGCGTACGACGTCTTCGGCCGCGAGTCGAGGACGCGCAGGTCCTCGAGGCTGTGGCAGGTCAGCTCGGGGTAGGTGGGCACCACCTTGGGCGCCGGGCCGCGCTCGCCGACGATCAGCTCGCCGGCGCCGAGCCAGATGCTCTTGCGCTCGCACAGCCGGCGGAAGGCCAGCGCGCGCAGCACCGGAGCGGAGTGCCGCCCCTCCTCCGCGCGGTAGAGCTCCGTCAGCAGCAGGGCGCGCTCGGCGGAGAGCGCGGGCCTCGCCTCGAGGCTCTCCCGGCGCAGCCGCTCGGTCCGCTCGTTCACCGCCTCAGCCTCCGATCCGCGCGTCGAGCCCGCGTTCGCGATAGCGCGCCGCCAGCTCCTCGAGCCGCGTCGCGGGCGGCGGCGCCGGCGCGGCGGCGAGGCCGGCGCCGTCCCCGCGCCGCGCGCCCTCGCCCCGCTTGTGCGCGCCCAGCGCATGATACGGCAGCAGGCTCACCCGCCGCACCCCCAGCTCCGCCGCCAGGGCGGCGGTCGCGCGCGCGTTGCCGTCGTCGTCGTTGAAGCCCGCGACGAGCGGGACGCGCAGCCACAGCGCCGCGCCGGCCGCGGCCAGGGCGCGCAGGTTGGCGAGGAGGTCCGCGTTGTCCGCCCCGGTCGCCGCCCGGTGCCGCGCCCCGTCCACGCACTTGAGGTCGTAGAGCACGAGGTCCGCCCGCCGCCCCGCTTCCAGCACGTGCGCGCGGGGCGCGTGGCCGCAGGTGTCGAGCGCGGTGTGGATGCCGGCCGCGCGGCAGCCCGCCAGCAGCTCCACGAGGAAGTCGAACTGGAGCAGCGGCTCGCCGCCCGAGAACGTCGCGCCCCCGCCCGATTCCTCGTGGAAGACCCGGTCGCGCTCGATCTCCGCCACCACGGCGGCCGCCGTCGTCTCGCGGCCGGCCATCCGGCGCGCGCCGCAGCGCGCGCAGCGCTCCGGGT
>CAZSQE010000006.1:0-20548 GCA_964608905.1 uncultured bacterium
GGTGGGGTGGAGATTGCGTCGGGAATCAGCATGCTGAGGTCGCCGAGCAGCCGTCCGAATTCAGAGATCATGTCGCTGGAGTATGAGTTGTCCGGGCCCGCCATGGTCTGGGGACCCCCGCGGCCGCCCGAGCATGTCGACTTCGAGGCCGTGAACGTCGTCCGCGAGCCGGACGGCACCGTGGTAATCGAGTTCGAGGCGCCCTACGACGGGTTCACGCTGCCGGACCGGGTGAGGGTGCTTGCGTCGGGGCGGGCGATCTTCGACAAGGCCCGGGTGGTCACGGAGCTCAGCAGTCCGCCGGGACCCCACGCCAAGGGCATGATCGTGCGGTTCGCGCTGCGCCTCTCGAGCGAGCCGGTGTGGCCGCAGGGTGGAGAGATCGCACTCAACTGGCGGGGCGACATGCGGCACGACTTCTTCGGTACGGTTCCCGTCGGCCTCACGCTGCATGCGCAGCTGCCGCCGGTGGAAGGGGAGACGTCGCGGTCGTGACCGAGATCGACCGGGCATTCGCCCGCGCGCGCGCGGGTGACGAACGGGGGTTCGCGAAGTGGGTGGGGCGCGTCGAGCGCCCCATCCGCGCGAGCCTCAAGCCCTACGCGCGGGCCGTGGACGTCGAGGGCGTGGTCCAGGAGACCCTGCTGCGCATGTGGGTCCTCGCCCGCGACGGCGACCGGGAGCTGACGGGCGAGAACGCCTCGCTGCGCTTCGCCATCGGCATGGCGCGCAACATCGCCCGCAACGAGGCGCGGCGCTTCAAACGCGAGGTCCACCTGCCGGAGGGGGAGCCGCCGGAGATCCCGGTGCCGCCCGACCCGACGCCCGACCCCGGGCTGCGCCGCGCCATCGTGGAGTGTCTGCAGGAGCTGGCCGGGCAGCCCCGGCGGGCGCTGCACTTCATGCTGGAGCACGGCCACCGTCTGGCCAACCACGCGCTGGCCGCGGCGCTCGGCATGAGGCCGAACACCTTCCTGCAGAACGTCGCCCGGGCGCGCCAGCAGGTCGCCGCCTGCCTCGAGGGCAAGGGGCTCGACCTGAAGGAGATCCGGTCGTGAGCGGGCACGAGAACGACGCGCTCGTCGAGAGCTGCGTCACCGCGTTCCGGGAGCGCGACGCCGAGGGCCGGCCCGTGCCGCCCGCCGCGTGGTGGGACCTGTCGCCCGAGTCGCTCGACGAGCTGTACGGGCGCCAGGCGCTCGCCCGCGAACTCGAGCGGGCGCTCGACCCCGACGGGCTCAGCGGGACCGCGCGCGCCGTGCTGGAGCGCATCGCGCGCTGACGGACCGCCGCCCGGCGCTACTCCTCGCGCGGGCGCAGGCGCGCCAGCGTGGCCGGCTCGGCGACGACCACCAGGTGCGTGCGGGCGCGGCTCGCGCCCACGTAGAGCAGCCGCTCCAGCGTGCCGTGGCGCGGCGGGCGCAGGCCCGCCAGCACGACCACGCGCCGCTCCAGCCCCTTGAAGCGCGGGATGCTCTCGACCAGCACGCGCTCCGAGCGCTCGAGCGGGTCGCGGGTCACGGCCCGTCCGCCGATGCTGCCCTCCGGGGCCAGCGCCGCGATGTCGTCGCGCGAGGTGGTGAGCACCGCCACGTCCTGCGGCCGCACCTGCTCGGGGCCGGTCAGGCGCTCGATCACCCCGGCCAGCCGCGCCGGCACGTCGCCGTCGGCGGCGACCCACTCCGGCTTCACGCCCGCCGGCCCGCGGGCCACCGTGCGCTCGTCGTCGGCCAGTCCCTGCAGCACGCGGTGGATCTGGCGCGTGTTCCGCAGGTTCTCGTGGAGCGCGAAGCTGGTCATCGGCCCGAGCGGGCCGGCGCTGGCGGCGTAGATGTCCTGCGCCGCGTCCTGGAACACGTGCAGCGTCGCGCGCGTCAGGTCGGCGAAGGCGAGCTGCAGGGCGTCCCAGTAGTCGGGCAGGAAGTCCTGGCCCTCGTCCACCACGATCGAGTCGAAGCGCTCCTCGAGCCGGTCGAGCGCGTCGAGGAAGAGCCGCGGCAGCGTCTCGTGGAAGTAGCCCTCCGGCAGGGTCTCGGCCGCCGGGCCGTCGGGGTCCACCGCCTCCAGGCCCGCGCGCCGCGCCCACTGGAAGCACAGCTGGTGGAAGTTGTGGATGGTGACCGCGTCGTGCGCGCCGGTGCTCTGCCGCAGGGTGTCGGCGAGCGGGCGGTTGAAGCAGGTCAGCAGCGTGCGGCGGCCCTGCCGGCCCAGGCGCCGCGCCTGCTCCATCGCCAGCATCGTCTTGCCCGTGCCGGCGCCGCCGCTCACCCGCACGCGCGGGTTGGCGGCCAGCCCGTCGAGCACGCGGTACTGGTCCTCGGTGAGCTGCAGGATGCTGCGGTCCTCCTCGCGCAGCACCGGGCCGAGCGGCGCGCGCAGCTCGAAGCTGCCCGCGACCAGGCTCTCGAGCGCGGCGAGGCCGTCGGCCCCGAGGCCCGCCTGCGACTGGCTCTCGCGGCGCCAGCCGCGCAGGACGAGCCGCAGGCGCGGGCCGAGGTTCGCCATGTCCTCGCCGAAGGCGCAGATGGTGAGCGGCACGTCGAGCGCCAGGTCGCGCGCCGGCCGCTGGCAGTCGGGCAGCACGATGGCGTGCCCCGCCGGGATCCAGCGGCTCTCCTGTCCCGGGATCGCGCGCAGCTTGTTCAGCACCGAGTGCATGTTGCGGCGCGCCTGCTGGCCGGGGTTCTGGATCTCGTGCTCGCGTCCCGCGCGGTCGCGGCTCCACCACCGGCCGGTCCGGCCGTCGCGCCGGATGCAGCCGCCCTTGATCTCGACCACCAGCAGGCCGTCGCGCTCGTGGGCCAGCACGAAGTCGGCCTCGCCCTCGGCCAGGCCGCCGCCCTCGCCCTCGCGCAGCCACGGCACCCAGCCGAAGACGGTGAACTCGTCGTCCAGCGTGGCGGCCAGCCGCTCGTAGACGCGGCGCTCGGCCGAGCGGAGCGGGTCGTCGGCGACGTCCCGCGGGATGCGGTCCGGCAGCATGCGGGCCATGGTGGTCAGCTCCCCGCCAGCGCGCGCAGCCGCTCGAGCAGCTCCACCGTGGCCCGGGTGTCCATCTCGCAGTAGCGCAGCAGGGCCTCGCGGAGGCGTGAACGTTCGTCCGCGGTGAGGATGTCGCCCTGCAGGATGAGGCGCTGCAGTTCGGTGGAAGCCGTGCCGCCCTCGGCAATCTCCATCCCCTCGTAGCTGAGGCCAGCCACGAGCGCGGGCAGCACGGACTTCAAGCTGAAGCTCCCGCCGAAGGCCGGGTGATAGACGTGGTCTCGCACCGTCGGCAGCAGGTCCACGATGCGGTGCTCGATGTCATGCAGCGCGTGTGCGAGGCGCCCGCCCAGGGCGGCGGCCAGGGTGCGAAGGCACGTCACCTCGAAGCTGGCGTTGTAGGCGACGATGGCTCCGGCCCCCGCGCAGGCCTCGACGAGCGCGGCGGCGATGCCGGGACGCGGGTCGTTGCTCCCATCGGCGAGCCAGAACTCATGGGTGAGACGGCCATCTCCCCACAGCCGATGGCAACTGAACTGGACGGGGATGTTGTCGTACGGGTGACAGCCGTTCCACACCGGCACCGCCGGGTTGATGGTCTCGAAGTCCAGGAACGCCAGTGGTGGTTCGAACGCCCTGAGCGCGTCACGCAGGGTGGGTTCCACGACCGGGCCTCCTGTGACCACCGCCCGGCGCTGCCGCTCCGCCGGTCCATTGAGCTTCAGGTTGGCGGGCAGGCTGCGGATGGTGCCGAAGCCCTGTGCCTCGAGGTCCCACGCCTTCTTCCCGATGCGGAACAGCGTCGTCACGTGGTCATCGGGGACCTCCGCCCAGCACCGCGAGACGAAAGGACACTCGCGCGGGTCGCTGCAGTGCGATCCGATTGGCACCTCGGGCAGGTCGGCTTCCAGCATGCGAAGCAGCTGACGCACCTGCGTCGGCACCTCGGGCAGCAGTGTGGCGACGTCGGTGGTGACATCCGTGCGGGTGAACAGGTCGCTCAGGTCCGGAAAGGTGCAGGCACGGTTCAGATGCATGACCTCGACGCGGCGCACCTCCAGCCCCGACTGCGCCAGGACATGTGCCTGCACTGCCGCGTCGGGCAGGTGCTCGGGCTTGACCTTGGTGGAGGACTTGACTTCGATCAGTCCATGGTCCTCGCCCAGCCGCTCGAGGATGTCCACGGCCACGAAGATGCCCCCGGCCGAGAAGGAGGCCTCGTAGACGGCCGGCGCCCTTGCGGCCAGGGCAGCCGACGTGGCCGCGAGCTTCGCCTCGTAGCGGTCGTAAGGGACGTCAATCAGCGTTCCGCCGGGCACGTAGGTGCGAGCCAGGGCGCCCACACGGCTACCCTGGTCCATGACGGCCCTGGCGCTCGCGTCCGGCACGAGTTCGGGCGCGTCCGGCTCGTGCACCTGCCACCAGAGCAAGCGGTGGCATTGCTGGCCCGCGACGTACTTGGACTTGGACAGACGACGGGCGGGACTCATCGGTTGCGGCCTCCGAAGGGGCGAGCATCGTGAATGTAGCGGCTCGGAGCGCGTGGTGGAAGGGGAATGGTGTCGGGGAACGGGCAAGTGGGGCATGAAACCTGCCCAAGTCGCGGGAGGACAATCGTGCTTGCCAACGCCGGGCCTTCGCTGTTCCATGGAGACGAATCCCCTCCGGTCCCACCGATTCCTGAGGGCGCGGAATGCGCGGCGTCATCCTCGTCACCGACCACGAGTGGTTCGAGTTCCTGAGCCGGCAGCCGGAACTCGACGAGGTCAACTTCTGGCGGCCCTCGGACACCGAGACTCCCCGCTTCCCGGCGGGCACTCCCGTCCTGTTCAAGCTCAAGAAGCGCTTCGGGGGCTTCGTCGTCGGCTTCGGCGTCTTCCACAGCCACGTGGTGCTCCCCGCGTGGCGCGCCTGGACGGTCTTCGAGGAGCGCAATGGCGCGCCGGACTTCGAGGCCATGCGGCGCCGCATCGAGCGCCTGCGGCGGAGCGCCGCCGGCGAAGATGTCTCGGCCGGCGGCTACCCGATCGGCTGCCTCCTGCTGTCGAAGCCCGTCTTCCTCCGTCGCGACGACTGGGTGGCGCCGCCGGCCGACTGGCACGACAACATCGTCCAGGGCAAGGGCTACGACCTGGCGGTCGGCGAGGGCGCGCGGGTCTGGCAGGAGGTCAGCCTGCGTGCGGCGTCGTACCCGGTCGGACGGGAACTGCTCGACCTGCATCGCGAGGAGGCCCCGAGGTACGGCGAGGCGGTCCTCGTGCGCCCGCGACTCGGCCAGGGAACCTTCCGCCTGGCCGTGACGGAGGCGTACCGGGGCGCCTGCGCCATCACGACCGAGCATTCGCTGCCGGTGCTGGAGGCGGCGCACATCTGGCCGTTCTCCGGCGGCGGGCCGCACGAGGTCTCGAACGGCCTGCTGCTGCGCACCGACATCCACCGCCTCTTCGACACCGGCTACGTCACGGTGACGCCGGACTACCGCTTCCTCGTGAGCCGCAGGCTCAGGGACGAGTTCGAGAACGGGCGGACGTACTACGAGATGCAGGGCCGGCCGATCCACCTGCCCGCCGACGGTCGGGACTACCCCGACCCCGCGAAGCTCGAGTGGCACGCGTGCGAGGTGTTCCGGGAGACGGCGTAGCCGCTCCCTACCCGATCACGCTCACGCGCCTCACCAGGTTCACCGCTGGCCCGCGCAGGCGGATGAAGTAGAGCCCGGGCCCCGCGCCCGAGCCGCCGGGCCGCCAGGTCACGCTGCCCTCGCCGCTGACGCCGTCGGCGAGCCGCGCCACGCGCGCGCCGCGCACGTCGAACACCTCCACGCTCAGCGGTCCCTGGCCGGCGAAGCGCACCGTCAGCAGGTCGCGGCAGGGCGAGGGCCCGGCGGTCAGGCGCACGAGCGCGCCCGGCCCATGCGGCACCTCGGCGCTGGAGCCGGGCACGGTGGGCCGCCCGGCGTCCTGCCAGGCGCTGTAGACGAGCGAGGCGGTCAGCACGGTGGCGGTGTCGAGCCGCGCCTGCGTCAGGTCCCGCGTCAGGTTCCACAGCGTGGCGTAGTAGGTCGAGTTGTAGTTGCCGCCGGCGGCGTCCAGCGCGTCGAGGTCCGCGTCGAGGACGGGCGCCACGCCGGCCCACGAGGGGGTGATGACGTCGAACGCGGCGTCCACGGCATCGGCGTGGTAGGTCACGCCCATGGCCGGAGTGCTGAGCTGGCCGACGTACGTGCCGAGCATGGTGCTCTCGTAGCGCGAGTGGATGCCGCTCTGGCCGGTGAGCTGCCCGTTGTAGTTCAAGGTGCAGTGCAGCGGCTGGTTGGCGTCGCCGACGTAGTGGCACAGGTCGGCGATGGTGTACGCCGCGCTGCTCCACGACTGCATCTGGAACTGCGCGGTCAACACGCCGACGGTCTCGCCGATGGCCCAGGGTAGCACGCCGAGGTCGGTCACGACGGCGGCGCCGTACTGGGCCTCGAGCACGGCGCGGTCGTGCGAGAGCGTGCCCGTGAAGAACTCGGGGTACCAGTCGATGTCGATGTAGTGCTTCTCGCTCTCGCCGGGCGTGTAGGACTTGCGCGTGTCGGGGTCGTTGACGTGGGCGTAGACGGTGCTGTCGTAGAGCTGCAGGCCGTCGATGAACGCGGGCAGGTGCTGCGAGTAGTTGCTGGCGATGTAGCGGTGGCCGACCGATCCCCAGGTCCAGGCGGTGGCGGGCAGCAGCAGGACGAGCGCGGCGATGGCGACCGTGCAGCGGCCGCGGCGGGTGCGGTTCTCGGGGGTCACTTCGTCCTCCTGTCGGCGGCCGGTGGCCGGGCGACGGTGTGCTGTGTCACGGGAACGTCACTAGCGTATCATGCGCGACCGGCCGGGGCGGAACCGGCCGAGCCCGCCGTGCATCAGGAGGGGACGAACCCGCAGCACTCCGACCAAGGCAGGCCCACGCCCCGGGCCACATCAGAGAGGATCTTCCATGGAGATGGTCATCACCTTCCCGGGCGGCGCCCGCGTGGACGCCCAGTTCGGTCCCTTCACCGTGCCCACCGACCAGCCGCGCGAGGGCGGCGGCCAGGGCTCGGCGGCCACGCCCTTCGCCACGTTCCTCGCCTCGATCGGCACCTGCGCCGGCATCTACGTGCTCGGCTTCTGCCGCCAGCGGGGGATCTCCACCGAGGGCATCCGGCTGACGCAGCGCGTGGAGCCGGACCCGGCGACCGGGCTCATCGGGCGCATCGGCATCGACATCCACGTGCCGCCGGACTTCCCGGAGAAGTACCACGCGGCCCTGGTGCGCGCCGCCGATCAGTGCGCGGTCAAGAAGCACCTCGAGCACCCGCCGGCGTTCGCCGTGCGCACGGTGGTGGGAGCGTAGGCAGTGCGGCGGGGCGGCAGCCGCGGCGGGAGGCGCTAGCGTGGCGGGCGGCGGGCGGCCGGGCGGCCGGCACGTGCGGCGCTCGAGTTGTCACGCCTGCGCCGCGTGCATCGGGCCCGCCTGTGCGGCCATGATTCCCTTTTCCGGCGACCCCACCTACAATGTCCCGTTCACTTCGAGACGGGGTCCCGACGGGGGTGCGACCATGACCGAGCAGTTCCACCGGCCCGCCACGGTCCGCGAGGCGGTCGGTCTCAAGCGGCGCTACCAGGCGCGCGCGGCCTACCTGGCCGGCGGCACCTGGCTCAACTCCACCGAATCGGGCGGTCCGCCCCAGCACGTCATCAGCCTGGCCGGCCTGGGCCTGGAGCGGGTCGAGACGAAGGCGACCCGGGTCGAGATCGGGGCGCTGTGCCGCCTGCAGCGCCTGCTCGGGGACCGGCGCGTGCCGGCGCCGCTGCGCGCCGCGCTGGCGCAGGTGGTGAGCCGCAACCTGCGCGAGATCGCCACGCTGGGCGGCCACCTCGGCGCCCGCTACCCGCACAGCGACGTGATGCCGATGCTGCTCGCGCTCGAGGTGGTGCTGGAGCTGGCCGGGCCCGGCCGGGCGCGCCGCGTGCGCCTCGAGGAATACCTCGGCACGAAGCCGGCCGGCCTCGTCACGAAGGTGCTGGTGCCGAAGCCGAAGGCGGGCCGCGTGGCGGCCTGCCGCGCGTTCCGCGTCTCGGGCAACGCCCGCTCGATGGTCAGCGCCGCGGTCGCGGTCTCGGTCGAGCGCGGCGTGCTGAAGCGCCCCGTCATCGCCCTGGGCGGCGTGGCGCGCACGGCGCTCCGGCTGGTGCGGGTGGAGCAGGCGCTGGCGGGCAAGCCGCTGCCGCCGCTCGACGAGCTGCAGGCGCTGGTCTCGCGCGCGGTGCGCGTGGGCGACTCGCTCGACGGCAGCGCCGCGTTCCGCCGCTACGAGGCCGGCGCGGTGGTGGCGCTGACCCTGCGGGACGCGCTGGAGCGGAAGGGGGCGGCGCGATGAGGATCTCGGTCAGGGTCAACGGCGTGCCGCGCACCTTCGAGGTGCGCCCCGACGAGCGGGTGCGCAACCTGCTGCGGCGCGAGAACATCCTCTCGGTGCGCAACGGCTGCGACGGGCAGGGCTCGTGCGGCGCCTGCACCATCCTGCTCGACGGCCGCCCGGTGAACTCCTGCCTGCTGCTGGCGCCGCAGGTGGACGGGCACGCGATCCACACCGTCGAGCACCAGAGCCGCGAGCGCACGCTCTCGGCCATCCAGACGGCGTTCCTCGACGTCGGCGCGGTGCAGTGCGGCTACTGCACGCCGCCCTTCCTGCTGGCCACCGAGGCGCTGCTCGAGCAGCACCCCGAGCCGACGCGGGCGCAGGTCGTGGACGCGTTCTCGAGCCTGTTCTGCCGCTGCACCGGCTACGAGCAGATGTTCGCCGCGGTCGAGCTGGCGGCGAAGCGCCTGCGCGACCCGGCGCGCGCGGCGGCGAAGGGCCAGGAGTTCCGCGCCGACCTGCGGCTGGTGGGCAAGCCGGCGCGGAAGGTGGACGGCGCGCGGCTGGTGCGGGTGGAGAAGGCCTACGTCGAGGACATGGTCACCCCCGGCACCTGCCACCTGAAGCTGCTCGGCTCGCCGCACGCGCACGCCTACATCCGGCGCATCGACACGCGCAAGGCCGAGGCGATGCCGGGCGTGGTGCTGGTCATCACCCACGAGAACTGCCCCGACGTCTGGTACAACGCCGCCGGGCAGGGCTTCCCCGAGCCCTCGCCCTACGACCGGCGCATGTTCGCCCGCAAGGTGCTGCACGTCGGCGACCGCGTGGCGGCGGTGGTGGCCGAGTCGCCGGCCCTCGCCGAGGCGGCGCTGGCGAGGATCGAGGTCGACTACGAGGTGCTGCCGCCGGTGCTGTCCATCGAGGCGGCGTCCGCGCCGGGCGCGCCCATCCTGCACAACGCGGTGGTCGAGTACGCGAAGGGCGCGCCGGAGGGGCTCGACAACTCGGGCGCCGACCCGCGCGACGGCAGGGTGCTCTACCAGTTCCCCATCGGCGGCGACCCGCACCGCAACCTGGCCGCCAGCGTCAGCGACGGCGTCGGCGACGTGGCGCGGGGCTTCGCCGCGGCCGACGTGGTGCTCGAGCGCGAGTACGAGACCTCGCAGGTGCAGTGCACGCCGCGCGAGCCGCACGTGGTCTTCACGCGGCTCGAGGGCGACCGCCTGGTCATCCACGCCTCGACCCAGGTGCCCTGGCACGTGCGCCGCATCGTCGCGCGCGTGCTGGGCGTCAACGAGAGCCGGGTGCGGGTGATCAAGGAGCGGGTCGGCGGCGGCTACGGCTCCAAGCAGGACCTCGTGGTCGAGGAGGTGGCGGCCTTCGCCACCTGGACGACCGGCCGGCCGGTGACCTGGCGGCTGAGCCGCGAGGAGGAGTTCACCGCCTCGCGCACGCGGCACCCGATGACGATCGGCGTCAAGCTGGGAGCGCGCCGCGACGGCACCCTCACCGCCATCGAGATGAAGGTGCGCGCCAACACCGGCCCCTACGGGGCGCACGCGCTCACCGTGCCGATGAACTCCTGCTCGAAGAGCCTGCCGCTCGTGCCGTGCGACAACGCGCGCTTCGAGGTGACCGCCTGGTACACGAACATCCCGCCGGCCGGCGCCTACCAGGGCTACGGCGCGCCGCAGGGCTCCTACGCCGTGCAGCTGGCGTGCGCCGAGATGGCCGACGCGCTGGGCATGGACCTGCTGGCGTTCCTCGAGCGGAACCGGGTGCGCGAGGGATCGCGGCTCGAGATCCTCAAGTGCCTGGGCGAGGGCCGCGAGTCCACGGCGCAGACGGTGGTCTCCTGCGGGCTGGGCCCGGCGCTCGAGCAGGGCGCGAAGTCGATCGGGTGGGGGGCGAAGCCGGCGAGCGGCGACCCCGACGTGCGCATCGGCCAGGGCGTGGCCATCATCCAGCAGGGCTCCGGGCTGCCGGGCATCGACTCGGCCAACGCCACGGTGGCGCTGCTCAACGACGGCACCTTCGTGCTGCGCAGCGGCGGCACCGACCTCGGCACCGGGCTCGACACGCTGGTGGTCAAGCTGGTGGCCGAGTGCCTGTGCACCGAGATCGCCGACGTCGCCCTCATCGCCGCCGACACCGACGTCACCCCCTACGACGACGGCGCCTACGCCTCGAGCGGCACGTTCTTCTCGGGCAACGCGGCGCTGAACGCGGCCCGGGCGCTGAAGGACAGGCTCATCGCCGTGGCCGCCGAGATCCTCGGCGAGCCGGCGGAGCGGCTGTCGCTGGCGCACCCGTCGCAGGTGACGGGCGGCGCGCGGCCGGTGGGCTACGCCGAGATCTCGCGCCACACCGTCTCGGGCACGGGGCCGGGGCCGCTCAGCGCCTCGGCCTGCTTCACCACCGACGTGGCGGCGTTCCCCTACGGGGCGCACTTCTGCCAGGTGGCGGTCAACGTGCGCACCGGGGCGGTCGAGGTGCAGCGCTACCACGCCCTGCAGGACTGCGGCACGCCCATCAACCCCGAGCTGTCGCTGGGGCAGGTGTACGGCGGCGTGCTCAAGACCATCGGCCACACGCTGTTCGAGGGGCTCGTCCTCGACGACGAGGGCCGCTGCCTCAACGCCAACTACCTCGACTACCGCGTGCCGATGATCCGCGACGTGCCGGGGGACTTCCGCGCCGTGCTGGTCCACACCGACGACCCGTTCGGGCCCTACGGCGGCAAGTCGGTCTCGGAGATCAGCTGCAACGGCGCCGCCCCGGCCATCGCCGCCGCCATCCACGACGCCGCCGGGATCTGGATGCGCAGCTGGCCCTACACGCCGGAGAAGGTGCTGCGGGCGCTGGGCCGCATCGGCGGGGAGGCGAAGTGAGCGAGCCCCGCTTCACGCTGGTCCGCGCCGAGTTCCTGCTGCCGCTGGCGGCGCCGGAGCGCGGCGCCCGCATCCGGGACGGCTACCTGCTCACCGAGGACGGGATCATCCGCGAGGTGGGCCCGTGGACGCCGGAGACGTGGCGCCGCCTGCGCGAGAGCTGCGGCGCCGCCCTGCGGGTGTGGGGCGCGGTCGCGCCGGAGCCCGGCCCGGCGGGAGGGGCGGAGCCGCCACGGCAGCACGCCGTGCTCATGCCGGCCTTCGTCAAGGCGCACGGGCACGACCACGAGCAGCCGCTGATCGGCGTCGCCAAGGACGAGCCGCTCACCGCCTGGCTCGACCACGCGGTGAACCCGTTCGCGCGCTTCATGAACCTCGAGCGCGAGCGGCTGGGAGGGGAGCTGGGCGCCTCGCCGCACCTCGTCACCTACCGGCTGGCGCGGCTGTGCGACATCCACTACGGCATCACCACGAGCATGGTGCACCACTGCAACTTCAACAAGTACCACGTGCGCGAGCTGGCCGAGGCCAACGAGGCGGCGGGGACGACCATGGTCGTGGCCATCGGCGGGCAGGACCGGAACTACTTCGCCGAGGTGCTGGACGAGCCCGGGCAGGCGCTGGCGCGGCTCGACGCGGCGCTGGCCATCCCGGGGCTCGAGCGCACCAGCTTCTGCCCGGGGCCGGACCAGTTCTTCTCGAACAGCCGCGCCATGCTGGTGCCGCTCAAGCGCTGGGCGCGCGAGCACGGCACGCTGTTCCACACCCACAGCGCCGAGGAGCCGAAGACCACCGCCTGGTTCACCGCCGAGATCGAGCCCGGGCTGACCGAGGTCGAGTTCGCCGAGTCGCTCGGCCTGCTCGACGGCGACACCGTGCTGGCCCACCAGGTGAACTGCGGGCCGCGCGACGTCGAGATCCTGGCCCGCACCGGGGCCAAGGTGGTGCACAACCCGCTCGCCAACACCATCCTCGGCTCGGGCATGCCGCCGGTGGTCGAGATGATGGCGGCCGGCGTGCCGGTGGCCATCTCGACCGACGGCTCGGGCTCGGCCGACAACCAGAACATCCTCGCCGCGGCGCGGCTGGCCTCGCAGTACCAGAAGGCGCGGCGCCAGGACGCCACCGTGCTGCCGGCGCAGCAACTGCTCGAGATGATCACCAGCGTGCCGGCCTCGTTCCTGCGGCAGGACCAGGGCGAGCTGGCGCCGGGCCGGCGCGCCGACTGGATCCTCGTCGGGCTCGACCGCCCCAACCTCGTGCCCACGCGCCTCGACAACGTCGTGGAGAACCTCATCTGGGCGGCCGACGGCAGCGAGGTGGACACGGTGGTCGCGCGCGGGCGCGTGCTCAAGCAGTACGGGCGCGTGCTGCCGTTCGCCGACGGGACGCGGCCCGGCGACGTCCTCGCCGCGGCGCAGCGGCTCTCCGAGCTGTTCGCCGAGTACCGGCGCACCGCGCCCGAGCTGAAGGGCACCGGCGCGCACCGGTAGCCGGGACTATTCATGAACCGCAAGCCGAGGGCGCGGGCTCATGAATGGTCCCGGTAGGCCCGGGCGAGCGCGCATGCACCTCACCGCCGTCCTGCTGGCCGCGGGCTCCGCGCGCCGCTTCGGCGCGCCCAAGCTGCTCGCGCCCTGGCGCGGCCGCCCCCTGTGGGAGCACGCCCTGGCCGCGCTGCCCTCGGCCCCCGAGGTCGCGGAGACGCTGGTGGTCGTCGCCCCGGGCGCGCCCGCGCCCCCGGCGCGGCCGCGCTGCCGCACGGTCGTGAACCCCGAACACGCCGAGGGCATGGGCGCCTCGCTGCGCGCCGGCGTGCGCGCGGCCGCGGCGGACACCGACGCGTTCCTGGTCGCGCTGGCCGACATGCCGCTCGTGCCGCCGGGGCTCATCGCCGCCCTCGTCACGTGCTATGGTGCGGGCGAGAAGCCGATCGTCGTGCCGGTGCGCGCTGGCCGCCGCGGCCACCCGGTGCTGATCGGCGCGGCGCTGCGCGACGAGCTGCTGGCGGTGCGCGGCGACGTCGGGGCCCGGGGCGTGCTGGCCGCGCACCCCGACCTGGTCGCCGCGGTCGAGACCGCGGACGAGGGCGTGCTCTTCGACGTGGACGAGCCCGGGGACCTGGGTGGCGCCGGCGAGACGCCCGGCCCGGGCGGCGCGGGCGAGGCGCCCCGCCCGGACGGCACCGGCGGGGCCACCGGCCCCGGCGGCAGGGAGGAGGCGACGTGAGGCTGAAGGTCCTCGTCAAGGGCGGGGGGGAGCACGCCTCGGGCACGGCGCACCGGCTGTTCCGCGCCGGCTGCCGCGTGCTGATGACCGAGCTGGCGCGCCCCACCGCCATCCGCCGCAGCGTCGCCTTCGGCTCGGCCGTCTACGAGGGCGTCGTCGAGGTCGAGGGCGTGCGCGGCGTGCTGTGCCGCGTCGACGACGTGGACGCGCTGCCGGCCGGCGAGTGGCCGCACGTCCCCGTGTGCGTGGACCCGGCGAGCCGGCTGGTGCGCGCGTGGCGGCCCGACGTGGTCGTGGACGCGCGCCTGCTCAAGCTGAACCTCGACAACGCACTCGCCGACGCGCCGCTCGTGATCGGCCTCGGGCCCGGGCTGGTCGCCGGCCGCGACGTCCACTACGCCATCGAGACGATGCGCGGGCACGACCTCGGCCGCATCGTCGCCGAGGGCCCGGTGTCGCACGACACGGGCGAGCCCGGCGACATCGGCGGCCATACCACCCGGCGCCTGCTGCGCTCGCCGGCCGACGGTGTCTTCACCAGCGCGCGGCGCATCGGCGACCGGCTGGCCGCGGGGGACGTGGTCGCGCACGTGGGCGAGGCCGAGCTGCGCACGCCCATCGCCGGCGTGCTGCGCGGCCTGCTGTGGCCCGGCCTCGAGGTCACCGCCGGCTTCAAGGTCGGCGACGTGGACCCGCGCAACGACCCCGGGCTGTGCCGCACGCTCTCCGACAAGACGCGCACCATCAGCGGCAGCGTGCTCGAGCTGGTCGCTGCCCATGCCGGCCGGTCCCGTCGCGGCGCTGCTTGAGGCCTTCGGCCTCGAGCGCCGCCGCCACGTCCACCTCGTCGGCGGCGGCGGCAAGACCACGCTGATGTTCGCCGCCGCGCGCGCGCTGGCGGCGGCCGGGCGCACCGTGCTCACCACCACCAGCACGCGCATCCTCTGGCCCGGGCCCGGCGAGTCGGAGTGCGTCGTGCAGGGGGAGGCGGCCGGGCCGCTGCTGGCGCGGCTGCGCGGGGAGTTCGCGCGGCGGCGGCACGTGAGCGCCGTGGGCGGCGAGCCCGGCGACGGGCGCAAGGTGACGGGGCTGCCGCTCGAGACCATCGACGCGCTGGTCGCCGCGCGCGTGGCCGACCACGTGCTGGTGGAGGCCGACGGCTCGGCCGGGCGCCCGCTCAAGGCGCACGCCGCGCACGAGCCGGTGGTCTCGGCCGGCGCCGACCTGGTGATCGCCGTGGTCGGCGCGACCTGCCTGGGCGCTCCGGTGGACGACGCCCACGTGCACCGCGCGGCGCTGCTGCGCGAGCGCCTGGGGCTCGCGGAGGGCGCGCGGGTCTCGCCCGCCGACGTGGCCGGCATCCTGTTCCACCCGCACGGCTGGCTGGAGAGGGTGGCGGCCGCCACCGAGGTCGCGGTCTTCGTGAACCAGGCGGACTCGCCCGGGCGCGCGGCCGCCGCGCGGGACCTGGCGGCGGCGATCCGCGGGCACGAGCGCTCGGGCAGGCTGGCGCGCGTCGTGGTCGGGGACGTGCGCAGCGGGGTGTTCGAGGTCGCGGGGTAGCCCGCGCGCCCCCGGCCCGGCGTGGCCGGGGCCGCGCGCCGGGGGCGCTTCGAGGTCACGGCCCGACCCCGGCCCGTCCGCGGTTGCGCCCGCCGCGGCGCGCCCCTACGATGCGCCCGTGTCGCCGTCCGTCCACGGCTGGGCCACGGGACCTCCATGCTGAACTGGATCTGGGCCGCGTTCTTCTTCGTCGCCTTCGCCGCCGCCATCGTGCAGGCGGCATTCCTCGGGCGTCCCGACGTCTTCCGCGACGTCGTCGCGGCGCTCTTCGACTCCTCGAAGACCGGCTTCGAGATCGCCCTCGGGCTCACCGGCATCATGTGCCTGTGGCTCGGCCTGATGCGCATCGGCGAGAAGGGCGGCGTGGTCGAGGCCATCGCCCGCGCGTTCCGCCCGCTGTTCCGGCGCCTGTTCCCCGGCATCCCCGACGGCCACCCCGCCGGCGGCGCCATCGTGATGAACCTCTCGGCCAACGCGCTGGGGCTCGACAACGCCGCCACGCCGCTCGGCCTCAAGGCCATGCGCGAGCTGCAGACGCTCAACCGCGAGCCCGACCGCGCCAGCGACGAGATGATCCTCTTCATGGTCATCAACGCCTCGTCGGTGACCGTGCTGCCGATGACCATCTTCACCTTCCGCGCCCAGCTCGGCGCCGCCGACCCCACCGACGTCTTCGTGCCCATCCTCATCGCCACCTACTGCAGCACCATGTGCGGCCTGCTGGTGACGGCGGCGGTGCAGAAGCTCAACCTGTGGAACCGCGCCGTCGTCGGCTGGCTCGGCCTGCTGAGCGCCGCGGTGGGCGGCCTGGTGTGGTACTTCGCGGGGCTCGACCCCGAGGCGACGAGCCGGCAGTCGGCGCTGCTCGCCAACACCCTGTTGCTCGGCGTGGTGGTGCTGTTCCTGGTCGCCGGCGCGCGGCGGCGCGTGCCGCTCTACGAGACGTTCGTCGAGGGGGCGAAGGAGGGCTTCCAGGTCGCCATCGGCATCGTGCCGTACCTGGTGGCCATCCTCGTCGCCGTGGGCGTGCTGCGCGCCAGCGGCGCGCTCGAGGCCCTGCTCGGCGCCATCCGCGCCGGGGTCAGCCAGCTGGCGCTCGACACCCGCTGGGTGGACGCGCTGCCCACGGCGCTCATCAAGCCGCTCTCCGGCAGCGGCGCGCGCGGGCTCATGGTCGAGACCATGAAGACGCTGGGCGCCGACTCGTTCGCCGGGCGGCTGGTCTGCGTCATCCAGGGCAGCACCGAGACCACGTTCTACGTGCTGGCGGTCTACTTCGGCTCGGTGGGCATCAAGAAGACCCGCCACGCCCTGGGCTGCGGCCTCGCCGCCGACCTGGCCGGCGTCATCGCCGCCATCTTCGTCTGCTACCTGTTCTTCGGGTAGGGGAGCGGTGTAACGTGTTGTTTAGCTTTCGATTATGTCCTAGTGATCTGCGGCCTGACTCGGCCTCTTCTGAATATCCGCGCGGCGCAGAAATCGAGTGGTATGACCACGCAATCGCGTGGTATAAACACGCGACATGAACGCCCTCGCCGACCTGTTGTCCTCCCGGGTCAAGGCGGAAGTCTTCCGCCTCCTCTTCGGGCCGGACGCCCACGAGCTCCACGTGCGGGAAATCGCGCGCCGGGCGCGGCTCAACGACGCCACCGTGCGGCAGGAGCTGAGACGACTGATCCGCGTCGGAGTCATCGTGGCGCGCCGGGACGGCAACCGCACCTGCTACCGGGCCAATCCCGAGCATCCGCTCCACCCGGACCTCCGCAGCCTCGTCCGCAAGACATGCGGCCTGGCCGGGGTCTTGCAAGAGGCGCTGCAAGGGCCGGCGATTCGGACGGCCTTTGTCTTCGGTTCCCTGGCGGCGGGGGAGGAGGGAGCCGGGAGTGACGTGGACCTCATGGTCATCGGGGCGCTGACGATGCGCGAACTCGCCAAGAGGCTGAAGGGTCCCGCCGAGCGGCTGGGGCGCGAGATCAACCCGCACATCCTGAGCGTCGCGGAGTTTGAACGCCGCCGCCGAGCGGAGGACCACTTCCTGGCTGCCGTGCTCCGCGGCCCCAAGCTGTTCGTGGTGGGCGACGAACGTGAGCTTGCGGGACTGGGCCGCTAACGGTTGGCTTCGTGCCCAGCCCACCAGCCCGCAGGAGATCGCGGGCCTGTTGGCCATCGTGGACCGGGACCTGGCCGATGCGGCCGTGAGCGCCCTGTCCGCAGACTGGCGATTCGGCATCGCCTACAACGCGGCCCTCAAGCTCTGCACCATCCTCGTTCGTGTCTCGGGCTACCGGGCCGAACGGGCCCAGCAGCACTACCGTACGATTGCCGCACTCCCGCTGGTGCTGGGAAGCCCCCGACAGGATTCGGCCACGTACCTGGACACCTGCCGCATCAAGCGCAACAGCGCGGAGTACGACATGGCCGGGGCCGCCACGGAGGCGGACGTGGACGAACTCCTGGTCTTCGCACGGGAACTGCGGCGCGATGTGCTGGCGTGGCTGAGGATTCACCACGCTGACCTGGTGCCCGGTCGGTGAGCGCGGGTGCGTGACCGAAACGGAACCGGTCCACGGGACCGCCACAGGACGGGCAAGGACCTCGCTGACATGAAACGACCGAAGACAAACCGCACGACCACGCCACTGAGCAAGGCGGAGATCGCCCTGCTGAGGGAGCTGCTGAGGGATTCGGGTCTAGCCGCACGGCTCGACGATGTTCCGCGGTCGCCCGCCCGTCCCTGGACGGGCCGCCCGGCGGAGTTCGAGGAGGCCGAGGAATGCGACCGGTCGCCGAGGGCGAGCCCCCGCACGGCCCGGGCCCTCGGCGAGGCGCGGGCGCGCCACCCACGGGTGTGGCGAATCCGCGTGGATCTGGTCGGCATCCGGCCGCCGATCTGGCGCCGCCTGGTGGTGCCGGCCAGCGCCACGTTGCACGACCTGCACATCGCCCTGCAGCACGCGATGGGCTGGACGATGACGCACCTGTACGAATTCGAGGCATCCGGCCTGCGCTTCATGGAGCCCGATCCCGAAGGGGACGACGTGGGGCCTGTCGCGCATGACTCGCGCATTGTCATTCTGGGCGAGCTCGGGCTCGAGGTCGGCGACCGATTCCGCTATCGCTACGACTTTGGGGACGGTTGGGATCACGCGATCCATGTGGAGGGCATCGGGGAGTACGATCTCGCTCAGCCCGTGCCGATGTGTCTCGGCGGAGAACGCGCCTGCCCACCCGAGGACGTGGGCGGGGTCTCCGGCTACGAGGACCTTGTCCGGGCGATGGCCAGCCCGAGGCACAAGCGGCGCGGTGAGTTCATGGAGTGGTTGGGCCGCCCCTTCGATTCGGAGAGCTTCGAGCCGGGATGGGCGAACGTGTCCCTCAAGGGTGAGCAGGCGCTGTGGCGCCGGCGGATGGGTGGGAATCGGGCGACGAGGCGGTAGCCCGGGCAGGGAGCGCTCAGGACCAGGCCGGGTGCGTCCCACGTCTCGGCCGCCGCCGACCGCGCGGGCGGCGCCCGCGAGTGCGTCCGCTTGCCGCACGGGCCGCGGCCGTTGTACCTTCCTCGTCCCCGCAGCACCCCGAGGCGGCATAGCCAAGTGGTAAGGCGAGCGCCTGCAAAGCGCTTATTCCCCGGTTCGAATCCGGGTGCCGCCTCCAGTCGCTCTTCCAGCCCGAGCCGGCCTAGGCGTAGGATGCCACCATGAAGACCCTGATGACCGCATTCCTCGTTGGCTGCTGCCTGATGGTCGCGCGAGCGCCCGCCGCGGCCAAGACCTACACCGTCAACCGGATCGAGAGCGAAGTCATCGTCCGGCGAGACGGCTCGATTCAGGTCGGCGAGCGGATCACGTTTGCCTTCCGCGGCAGCTTCTCGTTCGCATACCGGGACATCCCGCTGAAAGCGGGAGAGCGTCTCAGCGACGTGCGTGTCTCGGAAGACGGGGTGGATTACTCGATGACGGGGACGGAGCAGGCAGGAACGTTCTCTCTCGAGGAGCGCAGCGGGACCCGGCGGGTGACATGGCACTACCGGGCGCGCGACCAGCAGCGAACGTTCGTGCTCCGATATACCTTGGGCGGCGTGGTGAAGCGGTACCCGGACGTCGCCGAGACGTACGTGCAGTTCGTAGGCGATCAGTGGGACCGGGGGGTCGGCTCGGTGCAAGCCCGCTTGCAGCTGCCGGGCGGGATCCTGGCAGATGACGTGCGTGCCTGGGCCCACGGTCCGCTCCATGGCGCCGTGGAGGTACTCGGCGACAACGAGTTGGCGTTCGACGTCGCGCCATTGCCGGCGGGGATGTTCTGGGAAGGGCGTATCGTCGTGCCGGCCGAGTTCTTCGAAGGCGTGCCGGTGACGGGCACATCGCCTCGACTCGAGCAGATCCTGGCGGAGGAAGCGACTTGGGCGGCGGAGGCCAACCGGCGCCGCGAGGCGCTGCAGGGGCGCATGGAAGAAGCCTCGCGCGAGCTGGCCCGGAAGCAGGCACGACGCCCGGTATTCCTGCTGATCGCGATCGGTCTTGGCGTGATGGGGTGGGGCATGTGGACGCGGTTGTTCATGCGCTACGGCAGGCCTCACCACGCGACGCCGCTGGCGGCGGTCGGCGAGGTGCCAAGTGAGCACTCTCCGGCGCTGCTCGCGTACCTGATGCACCGGACGGTGATGGGATCGGCATTGGTGGCGACGCTGCTCGACCTGGCCAATCGAGGTTACTTCGAGATCCGTGAGCAGGTCCTCGAGAAGAAGAACCGGCTCGGACGCCCCAAGATGGAATCCGACTTCCGGTTCGAGCGGACGGCGAAGGACGCCGCCGACCTGGCGCCGCACGAGGCGGACCTCGTCGAGTTCCTCTCGACCGAGGCGGGAGACGCAGGTGGCTTCTCGATGCAGCGGCTGAAGGACGTCGCCTCCAAGGACGCGTCCAAGTTCCACACGTGGTTCCTCGCGTGGAGCAAGCGCGTCGGGGAGGCGGGCAAGCAGGCGCGGTTCTTCGAACCGCATCCTGCCGGTGCGATGATGCTGAACGCACTCACCGGTGTGTGCATCATGGTCGCCGGAATCCTGCTGTGCGTCTTCTCCGCGTCTCCGGTCGGGCTGCCTGCCGCCATCGTCGGTCTCGTCCAGGCGCTTCTGACGGCGGCGCTGCAGCGCCGCACGCCCGAGGGGCGCCGCCTCCTCGTGGAGTGGCGAGCGTTCAAGCGCCACCTGCAGTCCATCGCCAGCGCGCTGGGCCCGGTGACGCTCGATTCCCGGGAGTGGGGGCGCTACCTCGCTGCGGCGCTGATCTTCGGCATGCACAAGGAGCTCATCCCCCGGCTCCGCGTCGCAGAGGAAGGCGCCGCTCCGGCGGTCTATCCGGTCTGGTATCACGCGGCTCTCCAGGGCGATTCGGGCAGCGGACTGACGAGCCTGGGCGCCGGTTTCTCCTCCATGGTCGACGCGGTATCGAGCACCGTGAGCAACGCGTCGGGAATTGGCGGGGGCGATGCGAGCGGCGGTGGGGGTGGA
>CAZSQE010000007.1:0-5450 GCA_964608905.1 uncultured bacterium
CGACCACACCGCGTCGTCCACCATGTGCTCGAGCCGGTCGGCGGCCGTCCTCGCCCGGGCCATGAGCGGCCGCACCTCGCCGGCCAGCCGGCGCGCCACGGCCGCCTCGTCGTGCGTGCCGTTCGGCTCGCCCAGCAGCCGCTCGAGCCCGTCCGCCGCCTCGGCCACCTCGGCCAGCGTGGCGGCGAGCCGTTCGACGTGGCCCGCGAGCGCCCGCGCGCCCGCCGTCACCGCCTCCCGCGCCGGACCCGCGCTGCGCGCGGGTGCCCCGGACACCCTGGCGTCGTCGGCCGGGGCCAGCGCGTTCCACGCCGCGAGCGTCCGCGCCAGCTGCCGCTCCCCCGCCGGGACGACGAAGGTGCGCAGCAGCTCGAGCTGGGTCTCGGCCTCGAGCGTCACGTGCTTGATGTAGCGCTCGACGGCGATGTTGTAGCGGCTGGCCAGCTCGGCCTCGCTGTACACCCCCTGCTCGCGCAGGAACGCCACCCGCGCCGGGTCGCGCAGCACCTCGAGCGCCGCCGGGGTGTCGCGCAGCTCGGGCAGGCCGCGCCGGGCGGCCTCCGCCCGCCACTCGGCGCTGTAGTTGTTGCCGGTGAAGCGGATCGGCGCGGTCTCGCGGAACACCTCGCGCAGCAGCTCGAGCACCGCGTCGTCGCGGCGGGCGCCGGCGTCGAGCTTGCCCTTGAGGCGCGCGGCCAGCCGCCCGGTGGAGTCCGCCACCGCCCCCAGCAGGATGGCCATCGGCCCGGCGCAGTTCATGGACGAGCCGACGGCGCGGAACTCGAAGCGGTTGCCGGTGAAGGCGAACGGCGAGGTACGGTTGCGGTCGGTGTAGTCGAGGGCGAGCTGCGGCAGCCGGCCCACGCCCATGTCCACGATGAACTGCTCGGTGCCCTCGCTCGGACTGCCGGCGACGATGCGCTCGATGATCTGGGTCATCAGGTCGCCGACGAACACGCTCAGGATGGCGGGCGGCGCCTCGTTGGCGCCGAGGCGCAGGTCGTTGTTGGCGTTGGCGACCGAGGCGCGCATGGCGTCGCCGTGGTCGTGCACCGCCTTCAGGCAGACCGCCAGGAAGGCGAGGAAGCGCAGGTTCTGGTGCGGGGTGCGGCCGGGGTCGAGCAGGTTCTCGCCGCGGTCGGTGACCAGGCTCCAGTTCGAGTGCTTGCCGCTGCCGTTCAGCCCCTCGAACGGCTTCTCGTGGAACAGGCAGATGAGGTGGTGCCGCAGCGCCACCTTGCGGGCCACGTCCATGGTCAGCGCGTTGTGGTCGTTGGCGATGTTGGCGTCCTCGTAGATGGGCGCCAGCTCGAACTGCATCGGCGCGACCTCGTTGTGCCGCGTCTTGACCGGGATGCCCAGCCGGTGCAGCTCGAACTCCAGCTCCTCCATGAAGGCGAGCACCCGCGGCGGGATCGAGCCGAAGTAGTGGTCCTCGAACTGCTGTCCGCGCGGCGAGGCCGCCCCCAGCAGGGTGCGGTCGCACATCACCAGGTCGGGCCGCTGCGCCCAGTCGTCGCGGTCGAGCAGGAAGTACTCCTGCTCGATGCCCAGCGTGGCGCCGACCGCGCGCACGTCCACGTCGCCGAGCAGCTTGAGGAACGCCACCGCCTGCCGGTCCACCGCCTCGAGCGCGCGCAGCAGCGGCGTCTTGTGGTCGAGCGAATCGCCGTGGTACGAGATGAACACCGACGGCACGCACAGCGTGCGGCCGTTCTCGCTCTCCACCAGGAACATGGGCGACGACGGGTCCCAGGCGGTGTAGCCGCGCGCCTCGAAGGTGGTGCGCATGCCGCCCGAGGGGAACGACGAGGCGTCCGGCTCGCTCTGGATGAGCTGCGCGCCGACGAACCGCTCGAGCACCTTGAGCTCGCCCGGCATGGTCACGTTCAGGTCGATGAACGAGTCGTGCTTCTCGGCGGTGAGCCCGGTCATCGGCTGGAACCAGTGGGTGAAGTGCGTGGCGCCGTGCCCGGTCGCCCAGTCGCGCGCCACCGAGGCGATGGCGTCGGCCGCCTCGGGCGGCAGCGGGGCGCCGGTGCGCAGGGTGGCGAGCAGCGCCTGGTAGGCCTCGCGCGGCAGGCGCTCCTTGAGCTTGATGATGTCGAGCACGTGGCGCGCGAAGTACGAGCTCACCGGCGTGCGGTGGCCGTCGGGCGTGCGCGGCGGCTCGAAGGTGCGGGGGGTGCGCTGGTGGATGGCGAGACGCGCGGCGCGGCGCGAGGTCATGGGCATGACCCGTCCTCCTGGCTCGGACCACGACGAGCCGCGAGGCCCGCCGGGATCGCTTCTGGTGGCCGGCCTCGCCGCGAGCGTGCCCGCGGGAAGCCGGATGGACGTGGAGAAGTCTAGCAGATTATCGGCCGGGGCCCGGGGCGGACTTGACCCCGGGGCCGCGCGGAGCCCCCGGGGGGCCGCGCCGAACCACGGCGGGCGGGACCGCCCCTGCCCCCGGTGCGCGCGGGGCCCCCCGGGAAACCCGGGGGGCCCTTCGCCCGTGTCGCACGGCGCGGCGTCAGCGCGCCGACGCCCCGCCCGCCTCCAGCACCTCCATCCCCTGCTTGAAGACGATGTCGGTGGGGATGTCGGCGGCCGCCAGGCTCGCCAGGTCCCGCTGGAGCTGCTCGCCCATCTCCCCCGCCTTCGGCAGGAACGCGACCGCCGCGTCGTAGTCGCCGTCGCCCTGGATGCGCAGCGTCTTCTCCGCGTAGGCGCTGATGGCCTGCTGCATCCTGTCGAAGTCCACGCGGTAGGTGCCGGTGGCCGCGTCGCGCGAGAAGGCGCCGCGCTCCTGGAAGAAGCCGAACTGCGCCAGGTTGGCCCGGCCGTGCGCGCTGGCCGCGCCGAAGCGGATGGAGCGGAACAGGCCGGCCAGGAAGGTGACGTAGTTGTCCATCAGGTCGGCGTCGCCCAGCTCCTTCATGTCGTGGAGCTGCGTCACGAGGAACAGGCCGAGCACGTCCGCCTTGCCCTCCTCCAGCGCGCCGGCCTGGTCCTTGAGCGCGGCGCGGACCGTGCCCCGGCCGTTCAGGGTCTGCTTGATGCCGAGCCCGTGCGCCGTCTCGTGGAACATCACGTTGGCGAAGAAGGCGTCGAACCGGACGTGCGAGCGCTGGTCGGCCGCGATCATCTTGTCGGCGATGGGCGTGAGGATCTGGTCGAACTTGGCACGCATCGCGTTCTTGAGCTGGAGCCGCCGCGCGCCCTTGGCGAGCTGGACCCGCTCGTCGTTCGGCAGGTTGATGGCGATGGTCTTGGAGCCCGCGTTGCAGTCGCCCGCGTAGTACACGACCTCGTAGGCGTTCAGCTCCGAGTCGCTCCCCGGCGTCTCGCGCTTGTACTCGGCCGGCACCGGCAGGCTCTTCTGCAGCGCCGGCAGGAGCTTCGCGTAGCGGGCGAGCCTCGCGCTCCACTCCCGGTCCTTGATCAGCACGTAGCCCTCGTGCGCCGCCTTGTAGCCGAACAACCCGTCCTCGTAGGTCTCGATCGGCCCGATGACGCAGTCCAGGCCGTTGGTCTTCATGTCCATCCAGGCCATGTCGCTCGCGAGGTACTCGTCGGTGAGCAGCGCCTGCGCCCGCAGCTCGAGGTAGCGGCGCAGCCCGGCGTCCTCGGCGAGCGCCGCCGCCTCGCGCAGCCGGGCCACGGCGCGCTCGGTCGGCGCCGCGAAGGCCTGGTGGTAGGGCACGGCCACCAGCCCCTTCTCCGGGTCGCGCCGCACCACGGTGTAGAGGCCCTTGAGCGCGAGGCTGTCCGGGGAGGCGGCGAGCGCCTGCTCGAACTCCTCCTTCGTCACGTCCGCGGGGTAGAAGCCCGCGCCGGCCGGCTTCTCGCCCACGCCGGGCAGGAAGGGCCGGTTGCCGGCCAACCGGTCCCACGGGCCGTAGTTGATCTCGGCATGGCGGCGCAGCGCCGGGTCGGCGATGCCCTCGAGCAGCGCCTCGCGGTCGCCGTAGGCCTCGAGCCAGAAGACCTCGTCCATCGCCTGGCAGGCGTCGATGAGGAGCGGGATCATCTGCCGCTCCTTCTCGGTGAGCGCGGACAGGTCGGCGGTCAGCGTGACCTCCGCGTACTTCGTGAGCGCGACCGGTCCCTCGGTCTTGGACTTGGGAGCGCAGGCGGGCAGGACGAGCAGCAGCGCCGCGGCGGCGCCGAGCCAGGTCGTGGATCTCATCGGTTCTCCTCTCTCCGGGTCCGAGGGGTCGGACGGGGGTCGGGCCAGCTAGCGCGCGGCGGCCAGCAGCAGCCCGGTCACGCGCACGAACGACATCACCACCGCAAAGGCCGTGAGCGCCAGCAGCGCCAGGGCCAGGACCTGCACCAGGGGCGTCTCGCGCTTCTCGTCCTCGAAGCGCATGAGCGCGGCCGCGGCCCAGCCGCCGACGAAGCCGCCGATGTGGGCCAGGTTGTTCACCCCCGACATGACGAAGCCCATCACGAGCATGATGATCGCCCACTGCCAGAGTTGCGCGGTGAGCATGGAGATGCGCCGGCGCCGGCCGTAGACGATGAGCGCGGCGAGCAGGCCGAAGATGCTGCCCGAGGCGCCGATGGTGGGCGCGCCGCTCAGCAGGTTCGAGAGCAGGAAGCCGGCCGCGCCGGAGACGGTGAAGATGACGAAGGAGCGCCCCTGGCCGTAGACGTTGGTGACGGCCGGGCCGAGCTGCCGGACCCACATCAGGTTGAAGAAGATGTGGAGCAGGCCACCGTGCAGGTAGATGGCACTGAAGGCGGTCCACCACCAGCCGTTCTGCCAGGCGGCCCCGCCGGTCATGCCCAGCTGGTAGAGGGCCCGACTGCCCGGCGAGAGGAAGTTGAACAGGCCGCCGAACATCCCGCCGCCGCCCCGCGTGCCCAGGATGGCCTCGGGCTGGAGCGCGAGCGACACGACGTAGAGCGCCACGCAGGCGACGACGATGACGCGGTCGAGATCGAGACGGCGGCCGAAGAGGCGCTGGACCCACGGCGTCAGGCCGTAGAAGCCGGGGCGCCAGGTCCCGCAGAAGGGACAGCGCTCCTCGTCCGCGCCGATGAGCTTGCCGCAGTCGGGGCAGATCATGGAACCACTCATGCGCGCAGGATAGGGCATGCCCGGGGGCGGAGGCGAACCGCGGGGACGAACGCCGGGGCGGCGCCGACCGGTGCCGGCGCCGCCCCGTGTGGAGCCACTCCGTGGAGGGTGTGCCTAGCGGCTCGTCCCGCACCCCGCGGCCGCCGCGCCCAGGGCGTGGACCGGGCAGCCGGGCTTCTGGCAGTGCAGGCCGTAGTCGCAACCCCGAACGTCCTTGCCCCGCGCCCCGCCGCACGTCTCGGCCATCGCGCAGCCGGCCTTCGCGTCCTTCGCGCCCATCGTGCAACCGGACTTCGCCGACTTGACCCCCATCGCGCAGCCGGACTTCGCGTCCTTCGCGCCCATCGCGCGGCCGGACTTCGCCGCCTTCGCGTGCATC